>CALXVK010000006.1 GCA_944391975.1 uncultured Clostridia bacterium | reverse complement strand
TTAAGTTTTCAATTTCTGCCACATATTTATTACCATAAACATCATATGTATTTATCTTGTTCATTTTTATCGTCTCCTTTATTTATTTTTAGTCAAATTTTAAAATTTAATTTAATTTTATGTGTATTATTTACGGATCGTGACTTTAGAACTATTGTTTGCATTTTATTATATTTTTTATTAAATGTCAATATTACTTATAATAAAATATTTTTTATATAAATTTTAATAAGTTTTAATTCAAAAAAGTGTTTGTATAAAATTGAATACTACTTGAAAATATGCTATAATTAATGTGTTATGTAGGAATACAAAACATAAAAAAGAGTTGTAAGGAGGAACAAAATGAAATATTATACAAATTTTATATGGCGGAAAGAAAACTTTGATGGTAAATTAGTAAATGATCTTCGAGTAAGAATTTTTGAAAAAAATCCTGGCGATCCATTTCGAGTTAACCCTGGAGAGGTGATTGCTCATGATGGCAAACGGATATGTGATACAAAAATAATCGATTTTACATATATTATTGTATCAACAGGCATACGTGATAGATCATTTTTACATGATGATAATACTTCACTGTATGTTCATATCAAACTATTTATAACAGATAAATTTAATGCTAAAATTTTAGATACAATTAAATATCCTGAGATTTATTGGGTAAAACTAGCATTTAAAAATTATACTGCTATGAAAGAGTCTGAAAAAGAACAGCTTGAATTTAGATTGCTTAAAGAATATATGAAAAAAAATTCTGTTGAAGAGAAATACGATCAACTGTTATTAGCAATAAATAATGCTGATTTTATGGAAATTGAAGAAATTACAAAATTCTTTTCGTGGAAGCATAAAGCATTTGTATGGAAAAAAACTGCACAGCAATTACTGACAACTCAAACTAAGAGTCACGTGTAAAAACGTGGCTCCTAGTTTTTATATTATTAATATCCAATTTCATTTACAGAATTAATTATTGTATCAGGCATTAAAGACTCAGACATTGCTATAAATAAATCTTTATTTCCATCCAAAGTATTATATTTTAGTATAGTATAATCTTTATATCTATACTCTATACTTCCTCCATCATTAAATAATGATATTTGACAGATTCCGTATTTTTCATCAAGTTTTGCTTGATCTAAAATATCTTGAACTGTTATCACTTTGTGACTTAAAGCATCTTCTAATGAATATGCCATATCTCCTTCTACAATAATTAAAACATTCCCACCAAATGTATACAATCCAAAATCCGAATTATCAAATTGACCTTTCTCAGCAATTTGTTCTATACCTACATCTTTTCTTTGGTTATATATTAAATCTCCATATATTTTTTTATATAATGAACTATCTAAATTGTATTCGCATATTTTTGGAATTTCAATTAAGTCTATCATTTCTGAATAAAAAATAACACTTACTACATTATCATTTGTTTCTCTTATAATATCAAAATGATAATCATCAAAGCTTTCCTCTTCTCCATTTTTTACTAATTTATAATATCCATAATATTCTTGATAATCATCAAAATTCCAATTTCTATCAGGAGCAGTCATATTTGTTGTAGAAGTTGTATCATTATTTATATAATATTTGCCAATTATGTATTCTAAATTAATTGTTTCTTTATTTTTATCTGAAATAATATCAATTTGTAAATTTGCATTTTGCTTACTATTTGCCTTTTCAATAAACTCATCTAATAAATTTTCATTTTGTATCTTACCATCTTTAATAGTTATTGTGCTATTATTTGTTTGATCATCACTACTATATAATCCACTATCATAACATATAACAACTCCACCTACATGTTTTCCAAATAAATATAGGTCCATTGTTTCAATATTTTCAGTATCCTCATAATATTTTACATTCACTAAATATCCTAAACCTTGATAAGTTTCTTTATTTACTTCTGATGCAAAAATTGGTAATTTCCCTCTAGTAATGTTTCTATAATCAATATAAAAAATAATTCCGTATATTAATAAAAAAATAACAACTATTATTCCTAAAACGATAAATATCCTTTTTTTCATAATTTCACCAATTACCTTTCTAATATTTAGACGTTTATTAAAGAATTTTAGTTGGTATTTTTAATAATTAATTATATTTTTATTTTTTTAAACATAAACAAGCCACTTATTTTGATTTTCTCCATTTCACTGCCAATTTTTTCCCTTAATATTTAATTAAATAAAAATAAAATAAATTACTTCACCCAAAATTGCTATCTGAGCAATTCCAGCTAAAGTTCCAGTTATAAATCTTCTTAAATTTGTAGATTCTTTTATCTTTTTATATTGAATATACCAGTCTAAAAACATTATTAATAAAAATATAGCAGATATATAAATAGGAATCCTAAATTTCAATATATAGATTAAAACACCTAGTATCTGTCCAACTAATATACCGGTACATCTGCTACAAATCGGGAATTGCCATCCTTTTATTTTAAAACTTCTACTTTCCATCTGATGACATCCACATCTATTTCCAAGTCTCATAAAATATGCCCATATTTTAATTTTTGTACTCTTTTTCATTTAAAATCTAGTCCCACAATCATTACAAATATTTGTTGTTCTAGTCTCTGTTGTTGTATCTCCTGTATTACATAATCCACATAATACCCCTGGCCATCCAAATAATAAATAACCACAACATGCATTTCCGCCATCAAAACCTTTTGTTTTCGTTTTAGTATCTATAATGCTTGATATATTTTCACTTCCACAATTAGGGCATCTCATAATAAAAACTCCTTAATATATAAATTAATTATTTTTTTCTAATACTTTTTTATTTTTATATATCATAAATTATATTTTATATCAATAATAAAAATCTTAATTTTCTTCAATTAATTCACTTAAACTATCCCATTCTTGCATTTTTTCTTCTATCTCTTTATTTAGCTCTTGAATTTTACTTTGAAGCTCATTTAATTTTATATAATCAGTAGTATTTTCCTCTTTTTTCATTTCATTTTCAATTATTTTTATCTCTTCTTCTTTTTCTTCAATTTCTTTTTCAATTTTATTTATCTTATTTTTTCTTCTGATATTTTCTTTATTTAACAAAAATTGATTTTTGGAACTTTTTTCTTTCTTTTCGTTAACATATATTTTACTATTTTCACTACTATTTATTTCTTCCTGTTTTCTATTTTTTTCTTTCCATTCTTGAAATTCATCATAATTACCATCAAAAAAAGTCACTTTGCCTGGTTTAAAATCCAATATTTTATCTGATATTTTATTTACAAAATATCTATCATGAGATACAAAAATTAATGTTCCTTTATATTCACTTAAGATTTGTTCTAAACTTTCTTTTCCTATTATATCCATGTGATTGGTTGGCTCATCTAGTAAAAGAAAATTTGGTTCTTTTTTAAAAATCTCACAAAGCTTTAATCTTGCTTTTTCTCCTCCTGACAATACTTTTATTTGTTTTTCAACATCTTCGCCTGTAAATAAGAAACTACCAAGTATTGTTCTTGCTTTTGTTGTAGTTAATTCAGGAAATTCTTCAATAAATTCTTCATATACTGTATTTTCAATATTTCTAAATTCTAATTGTTGGTCAAAATATCCTAAAGATACATTATGTCCAAATGAAAAACTTCCCCCTAAAGAAGGTATTAATCCTGCAATAGTTTTTAATAATGTTGATTTGCCAATTCCATTTTCTCCAATAACTCCAAGTTTTTGTCCTCTATAAAGTGAAAATGTGATTTTTTGTATTACTTTATTATATCCTATTTTTAATTCTTTTACTTCTAAAACATTTTTTCCACTTTCTTTAATATTGAAATTATTATGAAATGTTTTTAAATCATATTTATTTGGTTCTTCTATTTTTACCATTCTTTCAATTTGTTTTAGTTTTGAAAGAGCCATTTTAGCTTTTGTTGGCTTATACTTAAACCTATTAGCTATATCTGTCAATCTTTTTATCTCTGATTGCTGATATTCATAATCTTTTAATTGCTTTTCATAATTTGCTCTTTTTTGAACTTCAAAATCTCTATAATTTCCTTTATATGCAGTTATAGTTCCATACTCTATTTCATAAACTTTATTTACTATTCTATCTAAAAACATTCTATCATGTGAAACAATAACGACTGCTTTTGGATAATTTCTTAAATAACCTTCAAGCCATTCTATTGCTGCGATATCTAAATGATTTGTTGGTTCATCTAAAAGTAATATATCTGGTTTACTAAGAATCAATTTTAAAAAAGCTATCTTAGTTCTTTGGCCTCCTGAAAATTCTGATATCTTTTTATTCTCATCTTCAGATTTAAATCCAAATTTTTTTATTGCTGTTTCATATTCCTTTTTATATGTATACCCACCTAAAAATTCATATTTGTCTAAACTTTCTGTGTAATTTCTTATTAGCTTTTCATCATTACTTTCTTTCATTTTAGAGCTTAAATTTTCTATTTTATTTTCTAAATCAGTTATATCTTTATATACTTTTAGAATTTCTTCTAACATTGATTTTGAATCATCTTCAAAATCAATTTGTTTTAGATAGCCAATTGCTGGAGAACCTTGTTTATATACTCCAAATTTACTTGCTCCTATTCCTTCTTCTAACATAGAATTATTTACAATAGCTTTAAGTAAAGTAGTTTTACCACTTCCATTTCTTCCAACAATTGCTATTTTATCTTTTTCATTTATTTCAAAATTTATTTCTTCTAATATTGTTTCAGCACCATAATTAATAGAACCATTTACTATTCTGTAATTCATTTTTCTCACCTATAATATTATTTTTGCGTATTATATCAAAAAAAGCATAAAATTACAAAATAAAAACAAGTAGAATTTTATTCTATTTGTTTTTATTAGTTTTTAAAGTTAAAATAAAACCATCTACATTGTTTCCAGACATAGTATATTCTTCATTTAAGCTTAAATTTATATCTTCATTTTTATAAGGAATATAAAATATTTTATATCCTTCAAAATACAATGGATTTGTTGGATAAATAAAATTCCTTAAGTAATCAATATATTCTTCTAAACAAAAATTATTTTCTGTAATTATCTTAGAATGTGGATATCCAACATAACGAAAATGCCACTCTTCTTTTGCTATTTCAGTAATATCTTTCTTATCCTCTTTATATCTTTCAATAAATCCATAATCTTGAGATATATTTCTAAATTTCTGACATATTCCGTAATAAGGGAATTTAGGACATATAAAATCAATATTTTTTTGATTTAATGCTAAATCTATAGCTAGACCTGTTTGATGTTCACTAGCATTTGGTATAGCAATATATTTTTTGGTATAGTTTTCTCCATTATTTTGTAATGAATCATTATAAATTTTAATTTGTTCTTCTAATGTCCTATATCCACTTATAGGAATAATTTCATTATTTATTTTTAAAACTTTATTTAATACATAAAGCAATGTATTTCTTGCAATATATTCAAGTTTTATTTCTTTATATTTATCATTAAATTCAGCTAAAACTATATCACTGTTACTTATTTTGTAATTAGAATTAACTAATATTAGATAACCTTTTCCAATATCTTCTTTTTTTAAAATTATTTCTTCCATTTTTAGACTCCATATTTAAAACATTAAATTCTTTATTATTATATTACTAAATTATTTAATATTTCAACTTAAAAATTAATATTTTTCAAAGAGCCTAATTTTATACACTATATTAGCTTAATTTATTATATTCTTCATCAAATACTGGTTCACACCATTCGTTTGACGTATTTTTTCCTGGCACTTCAACAGCAATATGACTAAACCATAAATCTTTCTTAGCTCCATGCCAATGTTTAATATTTGCAGGAATTACAACAACATCTCCTACATTTAAACTTTGTGCTGTTTTTCCTTCTTCTTGATACCATCCTTCTCCTTCAACACAAATAAGAATTTGTCCTCCACCATTTGTAGAATGATGAATATGCCAATTATTTCTACATCCTGGTTCAAATGTAACATTTGCCAAACCAACTACTGATTCTCCTTGTTTTGTTAATGGTTTTAAATATGAAGTTCCAATAAAATATTGTGAATAAGCAGTATTTGGTTCACCCATTCCAAATACTCCACCATGAACTTCTTTAGAATCTTCATCTCCATAAACTTCTTGAATTAATGAAAATGCACTCCAAGCTTTAGGCCATCCTGAATAAAATGCAAGTTGAGTTACAATTTCAACTGCCTCTTCTTTATTTATTCCATGTTTTTTTCCTATAATGAAATGAGATTTTAATTGTGGATATAAACCTTGAGCCATTAAAGCAGAAATTGTAATCATAGATCTGTCTCTTAAAGATAATTTATCTTCCCTAGACCATACTTCTCCAAATAATACATCATCATTTAATTCAGCAAATTTTGAAGCTAATTTTCCTAAATTATCTCTTCCAGCTTTTTGTTTTTCCATTTTTATTACCTCCTTATTATCTTTTTGAACAATCTGATTATATAGCTTAAAGTTAGCTCTAAGTCAATACTTTTTTAAAAAATATATATTAAGTAAAAAACATTTATTATTTTTCCAATTTTGTAATAAAAATATTTTAACTATCTTTATTTTTTTTAAATTAAGTGATATTATAATAAAAAAACAAAGGATGGAAAACATATGATTGATAGAAATGATAACCCAATTTTTTTAAATGATTTTTTAGATTATTCCTTAACAATATTAAATAAATCTCCAAATTCTGTTAAAGAATATAATTATGATATTGCACATTTTTTAAAATTTATAAAATATAGATTTAGAATTGTAAAAGTTGATTCTGAAAAAGAAATAAAAACAATTACTATTGATGATATGGATATTAGTACTGTTGCTAAAATTACTATTGAAGATATTCATGCTTTTTTAGCTTATCTAAAAAATACATATAATAGTAAACCTGCAACTTTATGTAGAAAAGCTTCAACTATTAGAATTTTCTTTCACTATTTATGTAATAAAACTAAAAGAATTACTAATAATCCAGCTCAAGATTTAGAAAATCCTAAATTAGAAAGAAGACTCCCTAGATATTTAAACTTAGAACAAAGTCAGGAGTTATTAAGAGTATCTGCTACTCCACCTCCTAACAGTAAAAGAAATCATGATAACTCTATTAGAAATCATGCTATAATTACTTTATTTTTAAATTGTGGTATTAGGCTTTCTGAACTTGTTGGAATTAATATTAAAGATATAGATTTTAGTGAAAATAAATTAAATGTAATTGGTAAAGGAAATAAAGAACGTGCTATATATTTAAATAAAGCATGTGTAAATACCATTAAATCATATTTAGAGATAAGGCCTCATGAAGGAGTTGAATATGATTCAAAAGATGCTTTATTTTTAAGTGAGAAAAAAAGAAGAATTAGTAATAGAATGGTTCAAGATATTGTAAAACAAGAATTAAAACTTGCTGGAATTGATTCTACTAAATATTCTGCTCACAAATTAAGACATACAGCAGCAACTCTTATGTATAAATATGGAAATGTAGATATAAGAGCTCTTCAGGAACTTTTAGGACATGAAAGTATATCTACCACAGAAATTTATACTCATGTAGATAATGACCAAATACGTAATGCAGTTGAAAATAATCCATTAGCAAATTTTGAATAAAAATATAACAAAAGAGATTTCTTAATATCAAATTAGAAATCTCTTTTGTTATTAATTTTATACTTAGCTTAACTTAATTATAGCATGAAGTATCTTATCGTCTTCACTTTTTATAACTGCATAGTGTGCTCCATCTTCTATTGCATATTTACATTTTATTTTATCAGTTTCTTTTATTTCTTTTTTATACATAACTTCAATATTGGTAGCTTGCTGCATAACTTCATATGGTAAAATATGAGTTGCAAAATCAATATAATTAATATTATGTACATGGTGATTTACATCTATCATATCTCTTGTGATCTGTACAGGAGTTTCATCGATATATTCTTTTGGCTCTTTTAATTTCTCTATTTCTCCTTCAAAAGCTTTTTTATTTTCTAGTGTATATGCATCTCTTAGTTCTGGTTCTATTTTTATTATCGATTGTTTTTCTGTATTTAGACAAACCCATTTTGAAGTAGCAATTATGACTAACTCTCCTGATTCATTATATATTTCAAAATCACGTAAAGCATATAACTTTTCCATTCCATAAGCCCATGTTATTATTTTTAAGTTTTCAGCATATCTTGGTCTTTTTAATATTCTTACTTTCCAATTAATTAAAATCCAAGATCTCTTTTTTACTGGTATATCAAGTAATCCATATCCAACAATATTTGAATGAATTCCTCCTATATCCTCTAAAAAACCTAATAATGATTTAATTTTTAAATTATTATTAAAATCTATATCTTCTAATCCAACAAAAAAGTTATGTTCAACAAACATTTTAATTTTATCTCCTCTCTTGCTATAAAAATATTTTAGTATTATATCAAATAAATATTAAAAAATCTATTCTATCATTAAAAAAATATAGTTGTTATTACATCTAAAGAAAATATAATTAACAAAATATAAAACAATATGTTAACTCCTCTCTCCTTAATTAAATTACAAAATTTTTCAAATAATGGTTGAAAAATATATAAAAATATAACTCCACCCAAACCAAATCTTAATGAAGGCGATAATGCAATTCTTCCCTCAAAATTTATATTATAATTTAAATAAGTTTGCCAAGGCCAATATCCTAAAAATGCTTCACAAATATAGGAAGTTATTAATTCTATCAAAGTAGCAATTAACATACATCCAAGAAAAACTACAGGTATCATTATAATTTTTGTTTTTAAATTTGCATTTTTTATTAACTTATATATTATTAATATAAAAGCAAGTGCTCCAAATCCATAAACTGGACAATATGGGCCAAATAGCACTCCTCTGTTGGAATATCCCCATCTATATATAACAACTTCTAAAAATGTTTCATAAATCCAACCAATAACTGAATAAAATATGAAATACAAAAAATGCCTTTTTAAATTCTTTTTCATGATAATCTCCTTTAATATATTTTTATTTATTATATAGAGAAGGCACATATCTTAAGTAAATATGTGCCATAAATTTTAATTGTTTGGATGATGTTGAGAACTTTTAACAGGTGTCTCTGGAGTTAAAACTTGAATATCATACCCATTATTAAGACAATAATCTATAATACCTGGTAATGCGTTAGCAGTTGCCTGCTTTTCGGCTCTATCATGCATTAAAACAACATTTGTACGCCCAGGTTTTAACCCCTTAGTAACATTTGCAAATATTGCGTCACTATTATTAGCATCTGAGCCAGCATCATTACTGTCTATATTCCAATCAACATATAAATATCCTTCATCAGTTACTCTTTGAACAGCAGTTGTCATAATCCCAGGACAATATTCTTGACTTATAGTATTAGATGTGCCTCCAGGAAATCTAATAATTTTACTGTCTTTACCAATGGTAGCTTCGATTTGCTTTTCAAGTTTGTAAAAATTATTCATTAATGCATTAATATCTGTGTAAATTTGACTATATTCATGACAATATCCATGCATAGCAATTACATTGCCTTCTTCATCTGCACGTTTGACAATTTCTTCTTTGTCCTTACTGTATCCATTTATAAAGAATGTTGCATTTACATTTTTTTCCTCCAAAATATCTAAAATCTGTGGTGTAATCTCTTTAGAAGGACCATCATCAAAAGTTAAACAAACAACACCTATAATTACACGAACATCTCTTGTTTTGGTGGTAATGTTACCAGCAGAATCAGTTACAGAATATTCAACTTGGTAATTATAGTTATTCTCTTGAATTAATTCTGTTTGTACTGAATCAGTAAGGTTACCATCAATATCGTCTTCTGCTGAAAAGCCAGGTTCTACATAATTATTGATGTCATCAACTTTTACAAGATCATTTCCACTAAGCTTAATAGTTGGCGGGTTATCTTCTATTGTTCCTATTTCCTGTGATTCATCCTGATTTAATGATGCTGTAGTAGTGCTTGTATTATCAAAAAAGCCTATTTTGGTAAGCTCGATAATTATAATACCAAATAAAACTAAAGCAATTGTACTAACCAGTATTGCTACGAGAAAACAGTGTCTAATTGACGACCGTTTCATAATAATTACCTCCTTTTATATTTGCAATTTAATTCCGCAAAAAAATTCACCAAAATCAATAACTCCATGTAAAATTCTCCTCCATTGTAAATTATTATTTATGGATTTATAAATTTTAGCTAGTTTTATTGTAAGATATTTTACTCCAAAAGTAAACATTTTTAGACATATTTTTATTATTTTTTATTTTGAGTAAACATAATACTTTTTGTTTCATAAAATAAAATAATGATATTTCCTATATATTATGTATATTAAAATTGGAGGTGAAATGTTAATTGACTATTGAAAATAAAAAAATTGGATTTTGCTTAACTGGATCTTTTTGTACTTTCAGAAAAAGTATTGAACAATTGAAAAAAATAGTTAATCTAAATGCTGATGTATATCCTATTATGTCTTTTAATAGTTATAATTGTGACACAAAGTTTGGAAAATCAAAAGATTTTATAGATGAAATTGAACTTATTACAAATAAAAAAATTATACATTCAATACAAGATGCTGAACCAATAGGGCCAAAAAGAATGTTTGACATATTAATAATTGCCCCATGTTCTGGAAATACTATTTCAAAACTTGCAAATGATATTATAGATACTCCTGTAACAATGGCTGTAAAATCGCATTTAAGAAATGAGAAACCTGTGGTTTTAGCAATATCAACTAATAATGCTCTTTCTCGGAAATGCTGAGAATATTGGAAAACTTCTAAATAGAAGACACTACTATTTTGTGCCAATGAGACAAGACAATCCAATAACAAAACCACGTTCAATAGTATTTGATGAAAGTTACATCATCAAAACCTTAGAATATGCCCTTGAAGGAGAGCAAATAGAACCTATACTCTTATGAATATAAAAAAGCCTTCGTTTAGATTATTGCATAACTAAACGGAGGCATATATATTAATTACTCTTCAACATATTCCACTAAATACAGATGAAAATAATAATTTTTATATTTAGTTTCAAATTCTTCATTTAATAAAAGTTCATAATTATTATTATTAAAATACTTATCATAAAATCTAGAATTTCTTGGAACAATAAGCCAAATTCTTCCTTTACATTCTTTTATAAAATCTGGAGTAACTACTGTTTCAAAATCACTTCCAAAAGCTCTATACGCTTCTTCTACTCCCCAATTTGACACATTATAAAAATAATGTTTATAATCGAAAAAGTTAACAGATATTACTGAGCCTGCACCACTTGATGTCATAATAAAAGTATCACCTTCTTCTATATTATCTTCAACAAAGTCGACTGCTTTATGATTAGAACTATCATAATTTTCTTTTATCATATCAACTTGATTTATAATTCCTATTAATAAAATAACTGCACATATTATACCTATAATTATTTTATTACCTTTTGCTAAAAGAAAACTAATTGCAATAAAACAAAGACCTGTAACAACAAATATATATCTGTAATATAAAATATCTGTGTCTAAAATTTTTGACATAATATATGCTGCTAAAATAACTAAAATATAGATTCCGGTTGCTAAAATCGCAGGAATATTATTTTTTGGTTTAGTTTTTATAATAATATAAATACAATATGCATAAACAAATAAACTAATTACTAATCCAATATATATATTTAAATTTCCAGAAAATTGAAATCCTAAAATTTCAATTGGTGTTTTTGGAAAACTAATATCAATCCAAAATCCATTGCTAGACATTACTCTTAGTTGAGAAGTAAAATATATAAGCCAAGGTAAATAAAATAAAGCTTGTATTATTCCTAAAACTATTTGTGTAATATAAGCTTTTTTATTTTTTTGTTTTATTAAATATACTAATAAAACAATATTTATAAGACCAGCTGCCATTAAAGAATAATAATGAGTATAAATACAAGCTAAACTTGTTATACCAAAAATTATCCAATAACTTTTTTTCTGCTCCTTTGATAATCTATGCGCATATATTCCTAAAACAGTAACTAAAAACATAGCTAACCCATACATTCTTATTTCATTTGCAAAATAAGCTGTAACAGGTGAAAAATAGATTAAAAATGAAAATATAAGACCTACCTTTTCTCCAAAATCTTTTCTAATATGCGTATATCCTAAAATACCAGTTAAAGCAATAATTAATCCTGAAAATATTCTATAAACTAATATTGAATTATTAGTAATAAGTCCTATAATATGTAAGATCCAATAATAAAGTACTGGATGAACATCATGTCCACCTATATTCCATATATCTATAAAACTATGTTTAGATATTCCAACAGAATAGCTCTCATCAAACCATAAATTGTTATGAAAAATGCTTAAATTAACAAAAATAATTCCAATTATAATTACAAAAAGATGTATTTTTTTTAGATCAATTTTCTTCATAATGATTACCTCTTCTAAAATATTAATCCTGCAATTATTCCGATTAAAGCTCCAACAAAAACTTGAATTGGTGTATGACCTAATACTTCCTGAAGTCTTTCTGTTACTTGTACTCTTGTTAATCCAGGAGTTTCTATAATTTTGTTTAAAAGTCTTGCTTGTTTTCCTGCAGCTCTCCTTACTCCACATGCATCATACATTACAACAAGTGCAACTATTAATGAAAGAGCGAAAATTGGACTACCAACTCCTTGATATTTTCCTATTAATGTAGTTATACTTGTTACAACTGCAGAGTGAGAACTTGGCATACCTCCTGCCCCTAAAATTCTCTTAAAATTAAACTTTTTCGTTGTAACTAAATCATATACTAATTTAAATGTTTGAATTCCAATCCATAACAAAATTGGAACATAAATATATTTATTTGTTATAAACTCTTCAAATGTATTCATTAATTTTATAAATATCCTCTCTTAAAATAAGTCTTTTATATTCTAACATAAAGAGAGAAAATTTAAAATAATTTTTTTAAATTTTCTCTCTTTATTTTTTATATTTTATTTTTCAAATGTTTTAGCTACAATCTCAAGTTTTTTTAAATTCTTCCTCCTTTATTTAATCTTCAGTAAAATCTTTTCTCTTTCCTGAAGCAATATCTTCATATATTTTTATTTTATAATTTAATCTATCTAATGTTTCATTAATAGTTTTTTGTTTTGCCAAAAGTTTTTCTCTTTGATCTTCTAGTAATTTTTTTCTTTCTTCAACTGTACTTTTTCCTGTTTCAATTAATGATATATATTTAGATAATATATCGATTTCTACTCCAGCATTTCTCATACATTTTATAAATTCAATTCTTTTACATGATTTTTCATCATAATCTCTTATTCCATTTTTAGTTCTAGGTACATCAGATATTAATCCAATTCTTTCATAATATCTTAAAGTATCTGGTGTTATATCATATTTTTTTCCAACTTCTGCTATAGTCATTATATATCACTTCCTTCATATTTTTTGTTAAGAAATAATTATATCATCCCGTTATTTTCTTAAACATTATATAAAATATATCACTTTAAGTAAACTCCAAGTCAATAGTTTTATTTAAAAAATAATATAGATTACATTTAATAATCTATATTACATAACTATCTAATTTAATTGCTTCCATATCATCTTATTTTCTTTAAATTCATAATTTAATTTATTCTCATCTTTTAAGTAAGACAAATATGATTTTACAGTACTTCCAACAAGAACATATTGATTTTCATTCATTTTCAAATTATATATATCAAATATATTTTTTAATATTTCTTCAAAAGTTTTTTCTTCCTTGCAGATATCATATATTTTTTCTAAAATTTCTTTAACTTTACTTCTGTTTGTATCTATTAATGAAGATATATCATTTGTTCCTTCAGAGTGAGCCGGAATAAAAAAATTACCTTTAAGGTTAGTTAAATAATCTAAAGTATTTAGAAACTCTCTAACATCATATATAAAAAATAAATGATATTTTGAAATTGTTTCTTCACTAAATAATGAATCTCCTAAAAAATAAACATCATCACTTGTTTTTATACCTATCATATCAAAAAAGTGACCTTTTAAATCAAAATACTCTAAACCTTCTGGTAAATTATCTTGTATTTCATCTACTTTTGAACCTTTTGCCATTAAAAATTTATTTCTTAATTCTTTAAAAGGATATCCACCATATAAAAATGATGGTTCTAGAAGAGGATATTTAGAAAAACATATTTCTATATTATTAGCATAAATATTACAATTCGTTCTGTCTTGAATAACCTTATTTCCTCCAATATGATCTGCATTAGAATGAGTTGAAATAATCCCCTTAACATTCCAATTTTGTTCTTCAATAATTTTTAAAATCTTTTTTCCAGCATCTTTATCATTACCAGAATCTATAATAAAAACCTCATTATCATTTATTTTATATATGCCAATATTTGTAGGATTTTTTATA
Source organism: uncultured Clostridia bacterium (assembly GCA_944391975.1). Classification (GTDB taxonomy): domain Bacteria; phylum Bacillota; class Clostridia; order TANB77; family CAG-508; genus Scatovivens. The sequence continues at coordinate 24,026 of CALXVK010000006.1, read as the reverse complement.
TAATATGTTTTTTCTCCAACCTTTATTAGTTCCATAAAATCACCTCTTCTTTTAAAATATTATACAGAGCAAATAATAATTCTTCTGTTTCATTATACTAAAATTATAAAATGGAGCCAAAATGTTTTACCACTTTAGTTCCATTTTATGGTATTACGCATAATATAAGCTCTTTACTGTATCTAATGTTTCTTTTATTTTTTGGCATCTTTTACTTCAGAACTAACTTCCAAATAAATTAAAGACACCCCACATTCTTTTGGTATAACAATAGCAAATTTTCCTGGAAATTCTAGTTGATCCGCATTTATTTCTGTATTAATTTGGATATCTGCATCATAATTATGAAATTCGAATTCATACATTTTTTCTTTTTTTACGAATTTCATATAATCATTACAAACATACCCCTCAATTACTCCTTCTTCCGCTACTATCTCACCTGTGCCGTAATACCGTTTTTCATCATTATCATCATAAATATGTATGATGAAATCAAAACATTTTTTCATGAAAGCCTCCCTATGTCATAATTTGACGATGCATGTTTCTAAGTTACTTAACATAATGTATTTTATCACATTATTTAATATTTTACAATAATTTAAAAATAAAAAAGTCCTATATTATTTAAAAATAACATAGGACATAAAAAACTTTTTAGTTTTAGCTTATTTCTAAAATTATTCACCTATTTCTATATTTGTTTCATTTTCACTAACTTTAGCATCCACAGTTTTGTTTTCCTCTTCTAAAGTATTTGTATATATTTTAAAAGATTCTTCAGTTTGGTTCTGAGTATTAGAATCATCTTTTATTAAATATTCAACTACATATTCATTATTATCAGTCACATATATATTGGCATCTTCCAAAGTCTCCTCTGTTCCATCTTCATTTACAATCGTAATATTTATTTTTTCCTTTATTTTTTTAACTAACTCTCCATTAGTTGCTGCATTTACAGTAAAAAAACTACCTGTTACCATAATAATTGCCATTGCTGCTATTGATATTATTTGTTTCTTTTTACTTATTTTCATATGCTCCTCACTTTCTAAATTGGATACAACTATTCGATTTTTCACATTTTCTATAATTTTTTTATTAAATTCATCATTTCTCATAGCCATACCCTCTTTCCTTTATTTTTTTCTTTATAGTCTTTCTTGATCTGTAAAGACTAATCTTTACTTTCGATTCTGATATTTTTAATAGTTTAGCTATATCTTTAATCTTTCTTTGATTATAGTAAAACATGATAAAAATATTTTTATCAACATCTCTTATATTAGATAATGTATCTGAAATTATCTTAGATTTTTCATTATTTTCTATTAATTCTTCTATATTGATATCACTAATTATTTCATTTTCAAATAATTCAATATTACTGATATTAAAACTGTTTTTTGAATACTTCTTTTTTACTAGATTTTTTGTAATACCAATCAAATATGGCTTTACAGAAATCTTCTTATCTAATTTTTTATAATTTTTCCAGAAAATAAGAAAAACGTCTGATAAAGTTTCCTCAATATCTAATTCATTTGATAAACTATTTTTTAATATTGTATAAATATATGAGTTATATCTATTGATAATTTTTTCAATATTTAATATTCCATTTTCTTCAAATGAATTTAGTTTGTCTTCCTTCATGTTAGGCCTAAACTCCTTTTAAAAGTACTTTCACTTATATAATCCCATTATACCAAAAAAGGTTACATATAAAATAAAAAAACAAGTAATTTTATTTTATTACTTGTTTAAATTTTCTATATTTATTATTTTAGTAGAAACATTTTCTATAAATTTCTTATCATGCTCAACGAATATAAGTGTTGGTTCATACTTTAAAATAGCCTCTTCTAATTGTATCCTTGTTAATATATCAATATAGTTTAATGGTTCATCCCATACATAAATATTTGCTTGTTCTGATATACTTTTTGCAAGTAAAATTTTCTTTTTCTGACCTTCGCTCATTTCTTTAATATTATTATTGAAATCTTCTTTTGAAAATCCCATTTTTGAAAGCATTGCTTTAAAAATAGTCTCATCAACATTATTTTCTTGTACAAAAGTTTTTAAGTTTCCATTTAAATATTCTGTACTTTGTGACACATAAGATATTTTTAAATTTTCTGAAACTTTAAAATCACCACTATAATTTATGCTATTACCTAAAATCAATTTTAAAATACTTGATTTTCCTGCACCATTTTTTCCTATTATTGCAATTCTATCTTTATTTTTCACTTCAAAAGATATTGGTGAAAATAATATTTTATTATCATATCTTATTTGTAAATTATCTGCATATATTAAAGTACTTTTTCTACTTTCTAATGGAATTATTTTTAAATCTTCGTTTTTATCTATATTTTTTAATAAACTAGATTTTTCATTTATAGCTTTATCAATTCTTTGCTCTATTGCTTTAGACCTTTTCATTATTTTAGCTGATTTATGACCTACATATCCTCTATCTATAGTAGATTCTGAATTATTACTTTTGTATTTTGATTTTTCAGTTGAATTTGACCAATTTGCTGTATTTTTTGATGCTATTTCTAATCTATTTATGTCTTTTTGTAATTTTTCATTTGCTGATTTTTCAAAATTATCCTGTCTATCTTTATTTTCTTGCCATGAAGAAAAATTACCTTTTTGAATTTCAATATTTGTATTATTTATAGATATTATATGGTCAATTACTTTATCTAAAAAATCTCTATCATGAGATACTAATATAAAACCTTTTTTCTTATTTAAATAATCTATTAAATTATTTCTTGTTTCAATATCTAAATGGTTTGTTGGTTCATCAATAAGAAGAAAATTATTATTCTTTAAAAATAAACTAGTTAAAAGTATTTTAACTTGTTCCCCACCGCTCAATAAATTAAAATTTTTATAAAGAATTTCTGCATCTGTATTAAGCAGACTTAATTCTTTAATCATTTCCCAGTCTTGAGCATTGGGTACTATCTCATTTACTATCTCTATTGCCATTCTGTCTTTATCTTTTACTTCAAAAGGGAAATAATCAAACTCTACATTTTTAGAAATCGTTCCTTTATATTCGAATTTTCCTAAAAGCAAATTTAAAAAAGTTGTTTTTCCTTTTCCATTTCTTCCTATTAAACCTAGTTTCCAATTTGTATCTATATTAAATGAAACATCATCAAATATATTATGCAAGCTTCCATCATATTTAAAACTTAAGTTTTTTATACTTATTAGTGACATCTATCCTCCACTTTAAACTTCTTTATTTTTATATATTTTATAAGATACTTTATAAGATATATAATAAATTAAAATAATTAATAAAGTCAATATAATTGGTATAAAATTTTCTATTTTATTAGCTGAAATACTTATATTTATAATTTTCACTTACAATAAAATACACCTTGAATGTTCATCTACTAACATTTAAGGTGTATAATATGACTTTTAAATTTTTATTACTATTTTTTCAATTTTAATCCATCTTTAAAAGCTTCTCCAACTCTTTTCCCAACTTCATAATATCCATGTGTATATGGATCAAAGCAAATTGCATTTACTTTAGAAATGTCTACTCTATCGCCATCTAAAACATCTTCATTTGCTGATACATTAACAATTTTACCAACAACTCCTGCACCATATTTATCATCTTGATATTCTACAAATTCACATTCCATACAAATTGGAAATTCATTTATAATTGGAGCATCTACTTTTTCTGATTTTACAGCTGTTAAACCAGTATTTTCAAATTTATTTGGAGTATTATTTCCAGAAACTACTCCAAAATAGTCAGCTTCTATTACATGATTACTATCTGCAATACTTACTGTAAAAGCTTTTCTCTTTTTGATATTTTGCACTGTTTTGTGTGTTTCTGTTAAATTTAAAATAACATGATCTCTTTCTAGCATAGTTCCCCAAGCTGCATTCATAACATCAATACTTCCATCATCATTATAAGTAGCAATCATCAAAACTGGCATTGGAAATATTGCTTCAGTAACTTTGATATCTTTTTTCATAATACATTCCTCCTTATAAATTATTATTTACGAAAAAATAATATCATATGTTTTTTTAAATTACAACTATCTATTTTTATTATGTATTTGACTTGGTTTTGCTTTTTCTATTGAAGACAAATTTTCCTTATGTTATAATCATTTTATAAAAATTAACAACGGAGAAATATATATGAAAGATAATGTGGATAAAATAATAGAATTAAAGAAAATGTTAGATGAAAAAATTATAACACAAGAAGAATTTGATAAGATGAAAAATGACTTATTAGAAAATAATAATATGAAGGAATCAAAAAATGCGCCAAATGAAATGATAAATGATAACAAAATGATAGATTATATGAGAAATTGGAAAAAAGGTTTTATTGGTGTTGCAATATTTTTTGTAATTTCTATCATCTTAAAAAGTTCTACAGAACACAGCTTTCTATGGGAATTTGGAACTATTACTTTAGGAATAAGTATATTGCTGTTTATAGTTTCTATGATTAGTGGATGGTATATAATCCACAAAGAGAAGAAAAGCTGGCCATTATGGTATTTAATAATTGTAAGTCTTGCAATAGCTCTTATTCTAATAAATATAATATCATATTTTATAGAAAGTTCAGAGCAAAAAAGATATGAAGAAACAAGACAAGAGGTTGAAACAACTTTATTTAGATAATAATTCAATTAATTTTAATAATATAAGATACTATCGTAAATAATTCAAGTAGTATAATTTTTATCTTCAACAATTCTATTATACTACTTGAATTATCCTTTTATTTCCTACTTTTTTATACCTGCCAATTATAATATTACAAGTTATATTTGAAAATAAGTTATTTTATTTACTTTAATTATCTTTATTATCTAATAAATATATACCAATACAAGCTACTCCAATACCTAACATTATTATTGATGACTTTATATCTAATTCATTTAAAATATTTAAAACAACTACAGCAATTCCCATGGCAATTGCTACAGCTTTAAATACAAGATTAATTATATCTTTTATTTTATTGTCTGATTTATCTTGTTTTTTAGCTTTTAAGAGTTCTTCAACAGACACATCAAGTATATCCGCTAATTTTGATATTGTATTAATATCTGGACATGATAAATCTCTTTCCCATTTTGAAACAGCTTTATCTGTAACATTCATTTTATCGGCTAACTCACTTTGTGTCATTCCTTTTTCTTTTCTTAATGAAGCAATTGTTTCTCCAATACTTTTCATTATAGTATCCTCCTTATTAAATTCTATTAAAATAATACTATAATTTGTAAATAAAGTAAACTTACAATCAGTTTAGTTTTATAAACTATTAGTTTAGAAACTCAGTTTATTTATAAAAACATCCTGTGTTATCCGAAAATAACACAGGATGCAAAACCATTTTTAATTTAATATCTTAGATTAGCTTATTACAACATTTCCGCTCATTGTAGAAGCATCTATATCAGCAATATATCCTTCTTGTTTTCTGTGACTATTTCTAACTCTACCACTCATTGAACTTGCTGAAAGCATAACATCTCCAATATTATTAAGTTCCACCGAAATGCTTCCGCTCATGCTTGATGCAACAATAGATATATCATTTTCTGCATCGACAGTAATGTCAATGTTTCCACTCATGGTTCTAGCATGATAACTTGTAAATTTTGCATAGTTTTCAAGTTTTCCCGCAGTACTTACCATTTTTATGCTATTTGCCAAAATTTCTTTGTTTAAACATATATCACCAGATATAGTTTTTATTGAAATTTTTTCAAAAAACATTTTTCGTGGTACAGTAATATCGAGTTTTAAGTTTCCATTAAAAGAACTTCCAGAATTTTTTGATTTTATCTGGAGCTCAGATCCATCTTTACGAACATTGAAACTGAGTTCTCCATCAATAACAACCTGTCCATAAAAATGAATTTTAATTTCTTCTAACGAATCCGATACTGAAAAATCAACATCTGAAATATCTGAGTTAATCAATATCTTTTTAATTCCTCTTGCTTTTTCTAGTCTTGTTTCGTCAAACTTCTTTGTTTTGCCTAATTCACCTCCACCTATTATCCGTCCATTTACAATAGTTGTACTTTTACCAAAAATGTTTTTGCCATTGATATTAATCATGGTTTTCCCTCCTATCATTGTTTATTTTCTTGCAATGGCTAGTAATAATAATTACCAATATAGGAATTAATAAAAAAGGTAATTGCCTATATTGTTGTTTATTTTACAATATTTTATTTGGTTTTGCAATGTAAAATTACAAACTTTTAATTTTCAATTTCTAATATTAATTAAATGAAAAAAGTGTATCTTTATTTCTATCTATAATATTATGTGCCATTTTCATTTCATCAGGTGTATTAATATAAATTATCTTAAATTTTCCAGATGTTGTTTTATTTATATAGTCATGTTTAACTTCTATTACATGTACTAATCCCCAATATAACCATTTTCCATTAATATTTTCTACTAAAAAGTTTCTTACTGGTGGCATTTGATAATTTCTAATATTAGACTTATTTTTAAATTCAAAAACTTTATCTTTAAATTGTTCAGCTGTATATGGATTTTTTAAATGTTGTTTCCAATTTAATTCTACTGGAAATCCCTGTTCTTTTGTTATTTGTAATGTATCATTAATTTCTATATATGACCCCATAATTCATTCTCCTTTTAATTAATATTTTTATTATACTACAAGGACCTTATCTATTTGTTCTCTTAAAATAGGACCTTGTCTTAAAATTTTTATATCTCCAGATGAACAATCTAATATTGTACTTCCTTTTCCAAAAGTTACTGATCCTTCTAGCATTCCATCTAAAAGAGGACATGCTTTTTCTATTTCATCTAATGAAGTACATGTTTTTTCTCCACTTTGATTAGCACTGCTCATAAAAAGTGGACTTCCTACTTTCCTAATTAAATCTTCTAAAATCTTTGAAGTAGCCATTCTTACTGCAATAGTATCATTTCCGTTATTAATATAATCTGGCAAATTATAATTTTTCTTCAAAATTAAAGTAATTGGTCCGGGCATAAAAGCTTTAATTATTTTTTCTGCTTTATCATCTACTATAGCAATACTTTTTATTTGCTCTTCATCAGCACACATAATTGGAAACAACTTATTTTTGGGTCTATTTTTTACAATCACTAACTTATCATGTGCTTTTTCAGAATTCATACATGCACATACACCATAAACTGTATCTGTAGGGACACTAATTACTCCATCATTTTTTAGTATTCTTACCAATTCATCTATTTCATTTTCTTTGTATCTCTTCACACATATCAATCCACCTTTCATATTATATATTATATATCATATGTAAACATGAAGATACAAAACCAACATTTTTATTATACTTATTTCACATTTAATTTAGATTAAGATAATAAAAAAAGCTGAAATTGGTTAAAATTTCAACTTTTTTGCTTTTTTTGGTGCAGATGGCCGGAATCGAACCGGCACGGGAGGATAAGTCCCGCAGGATTTTAAGTCCTGTGCGTCTGCCAGTTTCGCCACATCTGCATGTCTAATTAACTGACAAGAATTATTATAACACAATAATAATTTTTGTCAACAATTTTTATCAAAAATATTAGAAAAATTTTACAAAAAAATAAAAGGTAAATAACAATACCTTTTATTTTTTACTCAATTATTTAGGTTATTAATTTTCAAGTTGTTTTACCATCCATAATTTCTTGCTATAAGAAGTTATATATTCATCCATTAAAGTATTTGTTATATAAACTTTTTCTTCTTCTGCATGTTCTTTTATTTCTGTAAATTTCTTAAGAAGTGTCTCGATATCTTTTACTAAAATAGGAATTATTTCTTTTGATGTTACTTTTTTATTTGTTGCTTCTGAAATTTTTGTGTTATCTAAATAGTCTTGTAAAGTTCCTAAAGGTTGATAGCCAAGTGCTAAAATTTGTTCTGCAACCTCATCTATTTCTTTTGCCACACAATCATAATATTCCTCTAGTTTTTCGTGAATCTCAAAAAAATTCTCTCCTGTTATGTTCCAATGATAATTTTGTAATTTTCTGAAAAATACATTTAAATCACATAAAAGTTCATTTAAACAATTTGAAATTTTTTCCATAAAAAGCCTCCTAACATAAATAATATATAAATATTTTTGCAATATTTTTCAAAAAATATTCAAAAACTTATAATAAAATTTAATATTAGAAGAGGCAAAAAACCGAGCCATTTCTGACTCGGCTAAATACTAATATGCTCTTTTATAAATTTCGATTATATCTTCAACAGTTGGATTTTTTGGATTTCCTGGTGTACATGCATCAATCATTGACATTTCAGCTAGTTTTCTAAAATCTTCTTCTTTTACACCAACTTCTTTTAATCCTTGTGGAATTCCAACATCTACTGATAATTGTCTAACAGCTCCAATAGCAGCTTTTCTTGCTTCTTCTGTTGATAAAAGCTCTGTACTTTCAACTCCCATTGCTTTTGCTATATCTCTATATTTATCTCCTGTACTATCAGCATTATATTCCATTACAAATGGTAAAAGCATAGCATTTGCAACTCCATGTGGTGTGTCATAAACAGCTCCCAAAGAATGAGCCATAGAGTGAACAATTCCAAGACCAACATTAGAAAATCCCATTCCAGCAACATATTGACCTAAAGCCATTCCTTCTCTTCCCTCTTTTTCGTTATTTACAGCTCCTCTTAAAGATCTAGAAATTATTTCAATAGCTTTTAAATGCATCATATCAGTTAATTCCCATGCTCCTTTTGTTATATACCCTTCTATAGCATGAGTTAATGCATCCATACCAGTTGCAGCAGTTAAACTCTTTGGCATTGTAGACATCATATCACTATCAATTACTGCTACAATTGGAATATCATGTGGATCAACACAAACCATTTTTCTTACTTTTTCTTCATCTGTAATAACATAATTTATTGTAACTTCTGCTGCAGTTCCAGCTGTTGTTGGAATTGCTATCATAGGAACTGCTTTATTTTTTGTATCAACAGCACCTTCTAAGCTTACAACATCACTATGTTCTGGATTATTTATTATAATGCCAATTGCTTTGGCTGTGTCCATTGCTGAACCACCACCAACTGCAACTATACTATCTGCTCCTGAAGATTTAAAAAATTCCACTCCATTTTTTACGTTTGTAACAGTAGGATTTGGTTTTAAATCTGAGAATATTTCATAAGGAATCCCAGAATTATCTAATAAGTCTGTAACTTTTTTAGTTACATTAAATTTTAATAAATCTTTATCTGTTACAACTAATACTTTTTTAAATCCTCTTTTTCTTATTTCATTTGGAACTTCTGCTATTGCTCCTGCTCCAAAATAAGAAGTCTCATTTAAAATCATTCTATTCATATAAATTCCTCCTTTGTTCTTTTTAGCATTATTATTTTATACATAATTTTGATTTTAATCAATATTTTTGCAATAAAAAAATCTAGATTATAATTCAATATAAACTAGATTTTTCTATTTTATTCATAAAATTTGTCACCAATAAAAGAAGTATTCATTGATCTTAAATTATCTAAAAAGTTACTATATCTTTCAGAATAAGATAAAGATGTATCATCTGAAATACTATAAACGGTTGTATAAGCTTGATTAACATCAGAAGCAATAATTGTTCCATCACTGTTTAAAATTTGTAAATTCATATTATCCGCATAATTAAAATCAGAAAATTCTATAACTCCATTTGTAAATCCAAAAATATAAAGTCCAGATGAAATTAAAGATGTATCAACAAAATCCCATTCGCCATCAAAAACCTTTTCAAAAGATGAATTAATTACAATATATTTATTACTATTATTTTTTACAATAAATCTATCTTCATTTACAATATAAATTTCTTTATATACATCTGAAACCATTGTTCCTTCTGAATTTATAAAATATATAGTGTTATCATTATGATTTTTGATTAATGTATAATCACCAAAAAAATCTAGAATCTGAGCATTACCAGATAAAGTAATCTTTCTGCCATAACTTGTAAACCATCCTTGCTGATTTCTACTTACATCATAAAAAGGTATAGTTCCATTACTAAATATATATAAATAATTTTCATCATAATCTAAATATTCACAATCTAAATTAATTCTTATTGATAGATTATCTTTATATGCCAATTCATATGTATCACCTAATCCCATCGTAGATTGCGTTATTATTAAATCATATTCATCATTTAAATCATATCTATATGTATACGATTCAGAAACTTCATCATATTTTGGAATTCTTGTAATATTACTATTTTCAGTAATGTCCATTTCATATTTCATTTCATCTGTTTGACCTAAAGTGTTATAATAAATATCTTCAAGTTCAGAAATTTTTGCTTCATAGTCATCATCCATGGATTCACTTCTATAAGACATTACTTCTCTTTGATTCTTTAATATTATAATTGTTCTTCCATCTTGGCAAACTAAAGCTATATCAAAATGTTTATCATATGCTGTAATTGTTACAAAAGGACTAGCATAATCATAAATAAAATCAATAACAACATCTCCATTTGAATTTATATATCCATATTTTCCATCCTTTTTTATATTTATATAAACTTCTTCACCTTCTTCAAGTTCTGTTATGTATTGAAAATATGTATCTCTATATGCAATTTCACCTTCATTTTCTTTATCACGTATATATATTCCTAAATTTTCATATATAAATGAAATTCCTATAATAAAACATATAACTATTGCTAGTATAACTATTATAGAAATCATTGTATAGCTATTAGTTTCAACCCAACGAAATTTAAGTGAACTAATTAAAATAATAAGTGAACCCAATATACTAAAAATTGCAATTGGCCATATTTTCATAAAAACAAAACAAACTGAAAAAATGGCAATTAAATATCCTGTTCTTCTCGATCCATTTCTCATATCTAAGAAAAAATGAATAAGATTTAAGAATGTAACAATTCCAAATACAATGTATATAAATATATCAAGTATATTAATAATTTGATACTCTTGCACTGTAAGCTCTGTTATTTCAATTGGAATTTGCCATGTATAAATTAAAATAAGAACTCCAATCAATAAATTTAAAAGAGCCATACAAACATTTACAAATTTTCCTCTCAATCTATTTCTCCTGATTATATAAATTATTTTTTCTAATAAAATCTACAACATCCTCATTTAAAACTTCTTTTAAATTTTCTTTATATTTTATCATTTTTCGAACATCACTTGAACTAATATTATAGGAAATATCTAAAAAACTAGCATTTTTAGCAAATTCTGGAATTTCAATATCATTTCTTTTAAAAACAATATATTTAAAGTTATTTAAAAGTTCTTCTGAATCTTTCCATTTATTTATATTTAAATAATTATCTAATCCCATTATAAAATAATTTTCAGTTTTATCATATTTTTTACTAATTTCTCTAAAAGAGTCAATAGCATAAGTTTTTTTTTGCTGATTTTGTTGCATTTTAGATATTTCAATATTATGTATATTTCTAAATGCAATTTTTAACATTTCATATCTTAAATTAAAAGAAATGAGCTCAGATTTTTCATACTTATCACCCATAGGTACTATAACTAATTTATCTAATCCGAACTCTTTTATAGATGCTTTTGCAATCATAAAATGCGCAATAGTTGGAGGATTAAAACTTCCTCCAAAAAAGCCTATTTTTTTCATTTTTACTTCCTTTTATATGTGTTTTTTTACTTCTTTATAAATTTCTTCATGTATATCTTCAATTGTTCTTAGTTTACCATCTCTAATGCAATCAACTTTAAACCATCCATATTTTTTAGAAACATAACATGCAGCATTATAACTATCAATAATATGATTTGAATCTTTTTCATGAATATCTTTATTTTGAGTATGTGAAAATTTATTTTCCCTATTTTTAATTAATTCTAATGATTTCTCAGGTGGCATATTTAAGAAAAATACTTCAGCTGGTCTTGGCAAACCAAAAATATTAAATTCAAAATCTTCTATCCAATTTAAAAATTTATCTCTTTCGATTAAATCCTCTATTTTACCTGCTTGATGAACCATATTAGCTGTTGTATATCTATCTGCAAGTATTATACCACCTTTATTATAATATTCCTGAAACTCTTTTTTAAATGTTGCAAATCTATCAACTGCATAAAATGTAGATGCAACATATGGACTAACATCTTTTGCATTATTTCCAAATTCACCTGAAAGATACATTTTTACTAAAGCTGAACTTGGACTATCATAATTTGGGAAACTAACAACTTTATAGTCAACTTTATCTCGAGTTAGACTTTCTTTTAATTTCTCAAATTGTGTTTGTTTACCACTTCCATCAGTACCATCAATTACAAATAATTTTCCCATTGTTGTCTCCTTTATATTTTATCCCAAAACCAACTTAATGAATCATCATAGCTTTTTAATTTTTTATCTTTAGCAATAATATCATCAATCCATAAAAATGAAATAAATGAAATTAATAGTAAAACTAAATCTACAGCTAAGCAATGATATGCTTGTGATATTAAAACATCTTGATCTGGTGTTAAATTATCCAGATAAACTGAATGATATATCAACAAACATAAAATTAAAACCATTGATACAATAAGTAATACTCCAGTTTCCGATTTTTTAGATATTAAAACAATTAAAGCTACAAGTAAAGTTAAAGCAATTATTATAACAGGACTTGATGTATTTAAAAGTACTTGCATTTTTTTATCCTCCTTAGTATAAAATATTTAATAATAAAATTATTAGCATTTATTAGTGTCTACCTCTTGTAAACCATTCATCTTCGTCGTCATCTTCTCTTGTTCTTTCTTTTCTTTTTGGACGACCATATTTATCTAAAGTTTCATCAACAGTTTCTTTTAAGGTATTAATTGTATTTTCTTTTTGATTTTCTAATACTCTATATTTTTTATCAACCTGAATTCTTTTAGACATTGCATCTTTTACTCTTAACCAATTTTCTTGTGTATTTTCTTTTTGATATATGTCTATAGCATTTGACAATATTTTGTCTGCTTCAGCAACTTCTGCAATATATCTTTGTCTTTCATCTCTCAACATATCATCTGCTTTACCATTATTTATATACTTTGCCTCTTTCACATTTCCATATACATCTAAATATGTAATATATGATGGACCGGTAACTGAATCCCATGCAAGTGGTCTTGAAGTATCTTCTTTACCATTTGATCTGGTTAATGGGAATTTAAAATAATCTTCAAGTTCAGGAATATTTCCTGTTTCAATTTCTCCTCTTTGAAGTTTAATTTGATTACCATTTTCACTATTAACTAAAAAATATCTTTGTTGAAATCCATAATTGATTCTAAGTGCAATAGTTTTTCCTCTATACATTCTTGCATTTATTCCAGTATCTTCCTCTAATCTTTCATAATCATCAACTTTTCTAAAACTTAATTGATCAACTCTACAGCCATATTGCTGAGCAAGCATCTCAAGCATATTTTGACTAATTCCACATGCGCTTGCTTCTGCTCTTGTTCTACCTTCATTTAATTCTAATTCTTCTCCAGGATCAAGTCTTTCTTCTCCTTGTTCTTTCTCAGATTTATTTGAATTATTTTCTTGAAGAACTATACCGTGTTCTCTCATTTTTTCATCAACTATTTTTTGAACATCATCTAAAGTGATTTGTTTTTCATTAATTAATTCCATAACTGAATTAATATCATGTAGTGAAAATTGATCTGTAATATCTTTTTTTGATATTATACCTTTATCAATATATGCTTTATATCTTTGTTCCGCAATTCTTAATTGTTCTTCTAATTCAGCTGAAGTAACTAAAATACCATTTTCCATCACAATGTACAAAGCTGATCCGCGTGCATCAGTTAGAACATATGATTTTTTATCAATTGAAAATTCCTCATTTCCGCTTCTAACTCTTTGCTGAACTGTAACAGGTATTACATAATAGTACATATCCAATTCTTCTGGATTTCTATATTTTTCTATAAATAGATTTGGATTGTCCTTTTTAAATTTTGCTAAATTAGATATTTTATCAAAATCTATATCTTTAAAACTAATATCATTTACTTCTTCTGGGCTATTTAACTCAGCAGAAGTAATAGCATATAATTTTTCAAAATCATCAATTTCAAAATCTTCCATTTAAAACTCCTTATTTTTCTTATTTACAAAAAAATTATAACAAATACAATATCGTTTTTCAATAATTTTACTAAAACTTTTTATAAAAATAAAAAGCACGCCATCTTAAAAGCGTGCCCAAATTTATCTTTTTTAAATATTATAATCAGTTACTTTTTTATAAGCAAATATTGCTGAAATTATAAATGCAATTATTACAAAAATAATAGCATGTCCTGATGTTCCTGTATATGGTAATTCATCAGATTCGCTTGAATTTGTTGATGTTGTTGTTGATGTATTATTATAAGTGCTTGCTGAATTTGTATTTGCATTTATTTGTGTAGCATTTGTATTAGAATTATTACTTGAAGAATTATCAGCTACATTGTTTGCGTTATTTGCATTGTTTGTAGTGCTTGTATTATTTGTTGGATTAGCTGTTATTGTAACAACATTATTTGAAGCACTTGCTGCAAAAACTGGAATTACACACATTACAAATACTAACATCATAATTACTATACTAACTAACAATTTTTCTTTTCTCATTTCTTAACCTCACTTCACTTTAAAAATTATTTACTTTTGTACATCTGTTATTATTATAAACTAACTAAATATATAATGCAAGTATATTTTGTGATTTTTTGTAATTTTATTATAATTTTTTTAAAATATTTTTAAAATCACATATTTATGAGCTTTTTTACATAAATCAAAATTTAGTTACACATTAAATCTAAATAAAACAATATCTCCATCTTGCATTACATAATCTTTTCCTTCTGATCTTACTAATCCTTTTTCTTTTGCAGTTACCATTGAGCCACCAGATTTCATAAGATCATCAAAAGATATCACTTCAGCTCTAATAAATCCTCTTTCAATATCTGAATGTATTTTACCAGCTGCATTAGGAGCCTTTGTACCAACTTTTATTGTCCAAGCTCTAACTTCTGGTTCACCAGCTGTTAAAAATGACATTAATCCTAAAAGTTTATAACTTGCTTTTATTAATTTATCTAATCCTGATTCAGAAAGGCCAAGAGCTTCAAGCATTTCTTGTTTATCATCTTTATCTAATCCGCTTAATTCTTCTTCGATTTTTACACAAAGTGGAATTACTTCTGATGATTCTTTTTTTGCATATTCTTTAAGTTTTACTAAATTTGGATTAGAATCCGGATCTTCAATCTCATTTTCTGAAATATTTCCAACATATAGTATTGGCTTTAAAGTAAGTAAAAAGCTTGTTTTTATTATTTCCTTTTCTTCATCATTTAATTCAATATTTCTTGCAGGAATTCCTGATTCTAAACCTATTTTTATTTTTTCTAATAAATCAATTTCATTTTGAAATTTTTTATCAGCTTTTAAAGATTTTTTTGCTCTTTCTAATCTTTTTTCTATTGTTTCTAAATCTGCTAAACAAAGTTCCAAATTTATAGTTTCTATATCTCTTACTGGATCAACAGAACCATCAACATGAGCTATATTTTCATCTTCAAAACATCTAACCACATGAACGATACTATCAACTTCACGAATATGTGATAGAAATTTATTTCCAAGTCCTTCACCTTTACTTGCCCCTTTTACAAGACCCGCAATATCAACAAACTCAATTGTAGCATAAGTAACTTTTTGAGGATTATAGATTTGAGCTAATTTATCAACTCTTTCATCAGGTACAGTTACCATTCCAACATTTGGTTCAATTGTACAAAATGGATAATTGGCACATTCTGCACCTGCTTTTGTTATACTATTAAATAATGTACTTTTTCCTACATTTGGAAGACCAACAATTCCTATTTTCATTTTTATCACCCATTTATATATTAATTAAAAATAAAAAGCGAGTATATAAAGCTCAACACCCGCTTTTTTGGAGCTTCCTGTCAGATTCAAACTGACGACCTATTGATTACTAGTCAATTGCTCTATCAACTGAGCTAAGGAAGCAACTACTACCTTAAACATTATAACATTTTTATTAAAAATGTCAACTGAATTTTATACTTAATAAACAATATTTTGTAAGTTTTAAACATTATATTATAAAAATAAAGGTTAATAAAATATTCATTAACCTTTATTTTTATAAATCTTTATTTAGCATAATCAATTGCTCTTGTTTCACGAATTACATTTACTTTTATTTGTCCTGGATATTCCATTTCATTTTCAACACGTTTAGCAACTTCTCTTGCCATAATAACCATTTCGCTATCTGAAACTTTATCTGGTTTTACTATTAAACGAACTTCACGTCCAGCTTGTATAGCATATGATGTTTCAACACCTTCAAATGAATTAGCAATTTCTTCAAGTTTTTCCAATCTCTTAATATATGCTTCTAATGTTTCACGTCTTGCTCCTGGTCTTGAAGCCGAAATTGCATCAGCTGCTTGTACAAGAATTGCTTCAATTGATGTAGGTTCAACATCTCCGTGATGAGCTTCAACTGCATTAATTACAATATCATTTTCTTTATATTTTTTTAGTATTTCAACACCAATTTCAACATGTGTTCCTTCCATATCGTGATCCAAGGCTTTTCCTATATCATGAAGTAATCCTGCTCTTCTTGCAATCTTAGAGTTAACGCCTAATTCATCAGCCATTAATCTTGCTAAATTTGAAACTTCAATTGAGTGATTTAAAACGTTTTGCCCATAACTAGTTCTGTATTTTAGTTTACCTATAAGTTTAACTACTTCTGGAGGCAAATTATTTACACCTGTTTCCAATAGAGCTCTTTCTCCTTCAGATTTAATAGTCTCTTCAACTTGTTCTTTAGCTTTTTCGACTACTTCTTCTATCTTTGCAGGATGTATTCTACCATCATCAATTAAACTTTCAAGAGCTAATCTTGCCACTTCTCTTCTTATTGGATCAAAACCAGAAATAATAACAGCTTCTGGTGTATCATCAATAATTAAATCAATTCCAGTAAGAGTTTCAAGAGTTTTAATATTTCTTCCCTCTCTACCAATAATTCTTCCTTTCATCTCATCATTTGGAAGTGCAACAACTGAAACTGTACTTTCAGAAGTATGGTCTGCAGCACATTTTTGAATAGCTAAACCTATAACTTCTCTTGCGTTTTTAATAGCTTCATCTCTAGCTTTAGCATCCAATTCACGAATTAAATTTGCTTTTTCACTTGTAATTTCTTTTTCTAAATCATTTAATAATTGTTTTTTAGCTTGTTCTGTTGTCAAACCAGAAATTCTTTCTAATTCTTCTACTTCTCTTTCATACATCTGATCAAGTTCTTGTTTTCTCTTTTCATTTTCAGTATACTTTCTTTCTAATTCTTTTTCTTTACCTTCAAAAACTGATGTACGTTTTTCAAGATTTTCTTCTTTTTGAATCAATCTTTTTTCTTGTGATTGAATATCGCCCCTTCTTTCTTTAATCTCTTTTTCTAAATCATTTCTAATTTGTAAAACTTCTTCCTTAGATTTAATAATTTCCTCTTTTTTTAGGTTTTCGGCTTCTATTTTTGCGTTTTCAACTATACGTTTAGCCTCTTCTTCTGCCCCTTGTATTTTAGATTCTGCAATTTTCTTTCTTATAGTCATACCAACCACTGTGAAAATTACAGCTGAGATTAGAAAGACGGCAATGTAACCAATTACATCTGACATAACTATTACCTCTTTCTATTAAATTTTCAATGTACAAATAAATTATTCTCTCTTATTTTTAATCGTTTTTAAAAATATTATTTATATAATTTATATTGTATTTTAAAACATGTCTTTTCTGACATTTCTATTTTATATGTATTATGCAAACTTGTCAAGGGTATTTTGCCGAAAAAAATGACATAATTTTTACATTAAATATATTAATATAAAACTATGCCATTTTTTATTTTACTTTTCTA
Source organism: uncultured Clostridia bacterium (assembly GCA_944391975.1). Classification (GTDB taxonomy): domain Bacteria; phylum Bacillota; class Clostridia; order TANB77; family CAG-508; genus Scatovivens. The sequence goes on along the minus strand of CALXVK010000006.1, from coordinate 5,888 downwards.
ACTTATGAAATACTTTCTTGCCTTTCTTTAAAATTGCATATCCATTTTCAAAATCTTTTGAAGACAATTTATATTGTACATCTTCAATTTTCTTATCATTTAATGAAACTCCACCCTGAGAAATCAATGTTTTAGCTTGTGATTTTGATGAAGCAATATTTGTTAAAACTAAAGCATCTATAATTGAAATATTTTCATCTTCTATTTTAGTAGAAGGCATATTTGAAATATCTCCTCCATTTCCAAATAGTGCATTTGAAGCTTCTTCTGCTTTTTTAGCCTCTTCTTCACCATGAATTAATTTTGTAATTTCATAAGCTAAAAGTTTTTTCGTTTCATTTATTCTTTCATCTTTATAACTTGATAATTTTTCAACTTCATCCATTGGAAGATATGTTAACATACATAAAACTTTTCTTACTTCACTATCTCCAATATTTCTCCAATATTGATAAAATTCATATGGAGATGTTCTTTCTGGATTTAACCATAAAGCTCCTTTTTCTGTTTTACCCATTTTCTTTCCTTCAGCTGTTGTTAATAATTTAAATGTTAAACCATAAGAATCTTGAGCACCTATTTTTCTAATTAACTCAACTCCCCCAATAATATTAGACCATTGATCATTTCCACCTATTTGTAATTTACAACCATATTTATCATGTAAATATAAGAAATCATAAGATTGAAGTAACATATAGCCCATTTCAAAAAATGTCAAGCCTGTTTCTAATCTTGTTTTATAACATTCTGCTGCAAGCATCTTATTTACTGAAAATTTACTTCCAATTTCTCTCATAAAATCTATATAATTTAAATCTAAAAGCCAATCAGCGTTATTTACTATAATTGCTCCATTTTCACCTTCAAAACTTACTAGTTTTTCTACTTGTTTTTTTATTGCTAAAACATTTTTATCAAGTTCATCTCTAGTTAACATTTTTCTCATATCATTTTTAAAAGATGGATCTCCAATAGTTGCTGTTCCACCTCCTATCAAAATAATAGGTTGATGTCCTGCTTTTTGCAAATATGATGCAATCATTAAAGAAATAAAATGTCCAATGTGCAAACTATCTGCAGTTGGATCAATTCCAACATAAAATCTAATTGGACCTTTATTTAATTCTTCTCTTAATTCTTTATCATGTGTTAATTGTTCAATGTAATCTCTTTTTTCCAATTCTTGAATAATATCCATTTCTATTTCTCCTTTCTATAATCAAAAAGAGCCGGTTCGTCTAAAGGACGAATCGACTCCGTGGTACCACCTTTTTTTACAATATAACATTGCCTTATTATTAGCTTATTCGTAGCTACACGATAGTTACTGATAGAATTGTAATTCAAATTTTATTTACTGACAGTTTCCACCACCCACTGTCTCTCTATTAGTTACAATAAAATTCTACTGTATTCTTTTTAACATAACTAAATTCAATTTTTAATATAATAGCATTTTAAAAATAAAATGTCAATCAATTTTTATGCTTTTACTGTTATATTTTTAGAATTTTCTTTTGCCTCTTGTGGAATTTGAACTCCAGAAAATTCCTCTCCTAATAGAAATCTATTTAAATTCTTCATTGTAATTCCAGTATTATTAGAGATTTCTCTTCTTGTAATCTCTTCAGAATGGTCGTATCCGCTCAAAAAGTTTTTAAGCTTTCCTAATTCTTTATTGTCTTTTCCAATGCAATTATTACAAACATCATTTACTGTTTCAAAAAATCCTCCACAACGAGCACATCTTTTTATTTCCATAATACAACCCTCCTATTAAAGTTCATTTGTGTTTCAACATATTTTTACATATTTTATCATATACTTATTAAAAAATAAAGCATTTTTTGAATTAAATTGTAATATTTTTAACCTTATTTTATATTTAAATATTTATACTCTTAAAAAATTCTCTGTAACAATAAACATCACTATCAATAATATCATTGAGATTATAAATGTGTAATTTTTAAAAATTAGTAAACAATCTTTATCGATTTTTAAATCTTCTCTTTTTATATTTCTTACTTTAGGAAGAGTTTTTATTAAAATAATAATTGCAAATATTATAACTGCTAAAATTATATTATTAAACATCTCAAGTGCGAAACCACTTAAAATAACTTGAAGTGCAGCATACAAATTATTCAAAAAATGTAATAAAACAGTAAGTTTAATACTTGAAGTTTGAATAGCAATTATTCCAAATATAATTCCAATCAAAAATGCAAATATTCCTTGATTTAAATTCATATGGAATAATCCAAATAGAATAGCTGAAAAAATTACTGCAAATGCTTTACCATATTTTTTTGAATAATTTATGATAGCTTTTCTAAATAATAATTCTTCAAATATAGCCGGAATTACAACAATTGCAATTAAATATAATATATTAGAAATTAATGTATTTGAAGGAACAACTGATAATTCATTAAATATATCATAATTTAATCCAATCTTTGAATATATCCATGAAAGAGCAACTTGTACAATAGCAATTAAAGCTATTCCAACAAATGTAATTTCAAATGTTTTTTTTCCTGATATTGTTTTTACTTCTTCTTTATCTTTTATATTTGAATATATATATAATGTAACTATTCCAAGTGAAACACATGAAACTAATCCATTTAAAATTATATTTAATGTATTAATATCTGTATTTATAAATTTTGGTAATATTATTCCAAAAATATAGGCTAAAATAGTTTGTAAAAATACCAATAATATTAATGCAATTCCAATTGTAAAACCAATTTTTTTGGCGATAGAAGCTTTTAGATCTTTTTCTTGTTTTTCTTTTAGAGTAAGTTCTTTTTTTACTTTTTTCTTTTTATTTGAACTAGTATAATCTAAAATTCCATTTTTAAATCTTTTACTACAAAATTTAAAAATAAATGGAACTGACATAATTAAAACTATAAATGAAATTATTATTTGTAAAGTTGTTGCTTGTCCAATTATCATCATAGCTGGCACAAAAAATGTTGATACAATTGGTATACATGAAATTATATACATAAGTGGAGTTACAGTAATATATGGTGAAATTGCTGATAAGCTCACTAAATATAAAATAACAATTAAAAATAATAAAATCATTGTTGTATTTCCAGCTTCTGCAACAGATGTTGTTTTACTTGTTAAAGTAGCTTGAATCAAAGCTGTTAAAAATACAGTAAATATTAAATAAGCTGCCATAACTAAAATATAACTTGCAATACTTGTATCAATATTTATAAATGAACTACCAAAAGATGCTCCTGTAGATTGCATTACAAATAAACTATTTATACTGTTTCCAATTATATAATATACAAATGTATATAACACCTGAATTAAAGTAGCAATTGTAACACTTAAAACTTTTGATATTAAATATTCCCCAGCAGTTACACTTGTTAAAACATATTCTATTGATTTTGAAACCTTTTCTTGAGCTATTTCATTAGCAATTCTAGATAAAATTATAATCAATACCATGTAAACAACTACAATTGAAATTGTTTTAATAATTTCTTTTGTTTCTGAATTTTCTGCATCTACTCCAAGCAATTCCCTTTCAATCTGAACCTCTTCATTTAAGATATTAAGTTCATCAATAGAAATACCATTATTTGTAGCAAATAAATTTGCTCTAACTTCTGATAATTCATCATATATTAAATTATAGATATCATTATCAATACCCTCTTTTGAAACAATTTTTGCTGTTATAATATCTTCTGGGCTTGATTTAACTTCAAGTAGAATAACATTATCAGCTGGAACATTTTCTTTTGAATATGTATTTGTATCTACTCTTTCTATATTAAAGTTTGATGATTCTCCATATTTTTCATTAAATTTATCATATACTAAATTTTCATTATCTAAAATTTGAATTGTTATTTCTTCTTCAGTCATAAAATCAACATTATGTTCATTCAGATAATTTGAAATATTATTCCAATTTGTTGCGAATAATATGGCAACGAACATCAAGATATTTAATATTACAAACCATTTATTTTGAATACTTTTTTGAACATCGAATTTTATAATTTCTCTTATTTTCTTAAAATTCATTTTTTTAAACCCCTTCTTTATTATGATTGAATACTTTTTTCTATATCTCCAACAACAGAAATAAATATTTGATTTAATGTTTGATTATTATATTTTTTCTTTATATCTTTTAAACTTCCTTTTTCAATCATTTTACCTTTTTCTAAAATTGCAATCTCATCACATAATTCTTCAACATGATCCATTCTATGAGATGAAAAAACAATTATCTTACCACTTTCTTTAAGCTCTAATAAAACTTGCTTTAATTGTTCAACACTAATAGGGTCTAAACCTGAAAATGGCTCATCTAATATTAAAAGTTCTGGATCATGAAGAATTGAAACAATAAATTGTATCTTTTGTCTATTTCCTTTTGATAAATCTTTCTGTTTCATATTCATATATTCTATAATATCAAACTTTGAAGTCAATTCAAATAATCTTTTTTTTATACTTTCTTCATCCATGTTTTTAAGCATACCATAGTATATACACTGCTCTAAAACTGTATATGAAGAAATAAGACTACCTTCTTCAGGTAAATATCCTATCTTATCTAATATTTTTTCATCTATTATCTTATCATTGTATAGTACTTTACCACTATCTTGCTTTATTATATTTAATATACATCTAAAAATTGTAGATTTACCAGCTCCATTCCTCCCAAGAAGTCCAAAAATTTTTCCTTTACTTGCATTAAAAGAAATATTATTTACTGCTACATTTTTATCAAAAGTCTTAGTTAAATTTTCTACTTTAAGCATATTACCTCCCATTTAATTTTTAATATTATACCATATAACTTTAAGTTTGTATATCATAGAAATTTAAGAAAAATAAAAAGTGTACAAATTGTACACTTTTAAATATTATTATATAGAATAAATCTCTTCAAATCCTAAATTTAAAGCATATCTAATATCATCATCCTCTACGACGGACATATATACTTTTGAAACTAGCATATTCTCTTGAGATACGATATTTTTAAATTTTTCATTATAAAGTTCTTCTCTTATTCCTCCAACAAATATAATATTTATTCTTGAGACTTCATGACATAAAATATTATATTTTTCATATATATCACATATTTTGTTCAATACCTGTGAATATATAGATTCATTAATATTAAAATTAACTGGATTTTTAATATTTAAATCTATAGAATTTACATTTAAAATATTAACATTATTATTAATACAATATCCTTTTTTATCAAATAATAAAAAACAAACTTCTTTATTTAAATTAACTTTTTTTAGTTGTGTCATAACTAATTCCTGTTCATTATCTATTGATAAATCACATATAACTATTGTAAATTCTTTTAATTTACTATAATCTATAAATTCTTTTTTATTTTTTAAATTTTCTGATATTTCAACAAAAGTAATATTTATATTATTCTCTAATGTTTCCATAATAATCCTCCTAATTAATTATAATATATATCTAAACATAATCTAATAATATTATGTATAACAGTATTTCACACATATATTATAACATTCAAAAATTATTATGTCAACATTTACTTTTATACTTTATAAATTTAATATTCAACGTTTTTACTTTTCTTTGATGAAAAAGATAAATTAAAAATAAAATAAAAATATTTATAAATAGAACAAAAATATTAACCAAATTAAAATTTTCTTGTAAAAAGTATCCTAAATAAGTAAACAAACAAACATTTATAAAACTATTTAAAATATTATAGATTATAAATTTTTTAAAACTAATTTTTAAAAAAACAAACAAAAATGGAAATATTATTTTTAAAAGTAGTGTATTTTTATATATAAATGTTAATAAAAATGGATAAG
>CALXVK010000005.1 GCA_944391975.1 uncultured Clostridia bacterium | reverse complement strand
TAATCCTACTGTTATAGGATTAGATCCAAGATATAATATGCTTCCTGAATGTATAAAATCAAAATATGGAACGGATATAAAAAGTGTTTGTGATGCTTTTTTAGAATATAATAAAAAATTAATTGATAGTGTATATGATATAATTCCAGCAATTAAACCACAAGCAGCATTTTATGAAATGCTAGGACCAGATGGAATTGAACTTTTAAGAAAAACTTGCGAATATGCTAGTGATAAAGGAATGATTGTAATTTTAGATGCAAAAAGAGGAGATATTGGATCAACTTCTGCTGGATATTCTAGTGCATATTTAGGAAAAACTAAAATTCAAGATAGTGAGTATAGTTCTTATAATGTGGATTTTTTAACTGTAAATCCATATTTAGGAGTAGATGGAATAAAGCCTTTTGTAGAAGATTGTGAAAAATATGATAAAGGAATCTTCATTTTAGTAAAAACTTCAAATCCATCATCTAGTGAATTACAAGATTTGAAATTAGAAAATGGAGAAACTGTTTATGAAAAAGTTGGAAGTTTAGTATCTGATTGGGGAAAAGATTTAATTGGAGAATATGGATATAGTTCAGTAGCAGCAGTAGTTGGTGCTACGCATCCTAAACAATTAAAAGAATTAAGAGAAAAAATGCCACATACATTTTTCTTAATTCCTGGATATGGTGCACAGCGGAGGAAAAGCAGAAGATATTGCTTTAGCATTTAAAGATGGAATAGGCGGAATAGTAAATGATTCAAGAAGCTTGATGTGTGCATATAAATCTGATTTATGGAAAGAAAAATTTGGAGATGAAAAATTTGATGAAGCAACAAGACAAGAGGCAATTAGAATGAAAGATGAGCTTAATCAAGCAATAAATTAATAAAAAAGGGACACGGGGACGGTTCTCCTGTCCCAAAAAAGAGAAAAATGGGACAGGAGAACCGTCCCCGTGTCCCGCTAAATGAAAAGGAGAGAGAAAATTGGGAGTTAAGGAAAATTGTAAATTAATAAAAAAAGAAGAATTAGTTTCTGGAATATATAAATATTCAGTAGAAGCTCCAGAAATAGCAAAATCAGCTAAACCAGGTCAATTTTTAGAGATTAAAGTTACAAAAGAAGGCGTAGAACCTTTTTTAAGAAGACCTATTAGTATTTTTAATTTAGATGGAGATGTTGTAGAATTTATTTTCCAAGTAAAAGGAAGAGGAACAGAACTTTTAGCTAAAAGAGAAGTAGGAGAAAAAATTGACATTATGGGACCTCTAGGTTTTGGAACTTTTAAAATTGATGATTATAAAAATGTATCAATAATTGGTGGTGGAATTGGAATTTATCCACTTTATGAGCTTGCAAAAGAATTAAATGGAAAAGCTCAAAATATAAATGTATATTTGGGATTTAGAAATAGAAGTTTAGTTACATGCGAAAAAGATTTTGAAGAGGTTTCAAATAAATTAGTTATAGCTACTGATGATGGAAGCTATAAACAAAAAGGTTTTGCAATTAATTATTTAAAAGAGGATGCAAAATCTCAAAAACCAGACATTATATTTGCTTGTGGACCACTTCCAATGTTAAAAAGTGTTAGAGAATATGCAATTGAGGAAAATATACCATGTCAAATTTCTTTAGAAGAAAGAATGGGATGTGGAATTGGTGCATGTTTAGGTTGCGCAGTAAAAGTAATTTCAGGAAAAGAAGATAGATTCGGACATGTTTGCAAAGAAGGACCTGTATTTAATGCAACAGATGTTGAAATTTAATTTAAGGAGGAAAATATGCCTGGACTCACTATACATATAGCAGTAGCAAATGAGTATATGAGAAATTATAAAGATGATATAAAAGATAAAAATGAATTTATAGAAGGTGTTATTGCTCCAGATTTTTTTAAAGATAAATATGAAAGTCATTATCATAATTATGGTGAAATATGCGCAGGATTGAATTATTTATTAGAAAATTGTAATTTTGATATTAAATCTGATTATGGAAAAGGCTATTTTTTACATGTTTTAACAGATTATATTTTTTATAATTATAATTTTAAAAAAGAAGTTCAATATATTAGAAGTCATAATTTAAAAACTTTTTATCATGATTATGATTGTACAAATAAGTTCTTAATTGAAAAGTATAATGTAACTAATATACCAGAAAAGGCAAAAAAATGGACAGGATATCTTGATGAAGAACCTGTATATTTGAAATTTGATAGATTAACAAAATTTATTGATTTTGTGGCTTCAATCAAAATTTCAGATCAAATAAACAATATAAATAGAACAGGAGAACCAATATTAGAGGAGGAAATTATGAATTTAGAAGTAAATTTATGTGGGATTAAAATGAAAAATCCTGTAACTGTTGCATCAGGAACTTTTGGATATGGTAGAGAATATTCAGAATACATTGATTTAAATAAATTAGGAGGTATCATTACAAAAGGAACCTCTTTAAAACCTAGACCAGGGAATAAACCACCAAGAATTGCCGAAGTGCCGGGAGGAATGTTAAATAGTATAGGACTTCAAAATCCTGGTGTTGAATATTTTGCTCAGTTCGATTTACCATGGCTTAGACAATTTGATACAAAAATAATAGTAAATGCATGTGGAAGCACAATAGAAGATTATGTGGAACTTTGTAAGATTTTAAATACTTTAGATATTGATGGAGTTGAACTTAATCTTTCTTGTCCAAATGTTAAAGCTGGATGTTTAGCTTTTGGAACAAGTTATGAAGGAGTAAAAGATGTTACTTCACAAGTAAGAAAAGTCTTGACAGATAAACCACTAATTGTTAAATTAACACCAAATGTAACTGATATTACTCTTCCTGCAAAAGGTGCTGAAGATGCAGGTGCAGATGGAATTTCAGGAATTAATACTTTGCTTGGAATGAAAATAGATATTGCGACAAGAAAACCAATTTTAGCAAATAATACTGGTGGATACTCAGGACCTGGAATAAAATCAGTTGGAGTAAGATGTGTTTATCAAATGGCTGGGGCTGTGAATATTCCTGTTTTAGGAATGGGTGGAATTATGAATGGTGATGATGCAATAGAATATATGTTAGCCGGAGCTACAGCAGTTTCAATAGGAGCAGGAAATTTTATTGATCCAGAGATAAGTATAAAAACAATTGAAGGAATTGAAAATTACATGAAAAAACATGATATTGAAGATATTAATTCAATTATTGGAACTGTACAAATGAATTAGTTAAATTATCTTATAAAATAGCAAAAAAATGATTTTGGGTATTTACTATTTTTAAACGTTTTGATATAATAACCTTAATTTAAAAATATTATCCGAATTTAGTAGGATTATATTTATATATTTTAGGAAAAAACTAGTAAATATATATATTATATTAATTAGCTTTTATACTAAAGAGGAGGATATAAATATGGGGAAAAAGAATAAAAAAAATTTTTATAATGAAGTCGTCGAGGCAAACGAAGGTATTCAAGTAAAAGATGTAAAAGAAATATTTTTATGGTATGATTTACTAAGTTGTCTACTACCATTTCAACTTATATTTATTTTGACTTATGCTCTTGGAAGTAATCAATATTTATTGACAGCATGTTCTATATTCTTTATTTTAATAACAGATTCTACTATTAAAATATTATTACAAAATGATGGAAAGAAATTTGTTAATTTAAAAAAACAACTAGTAACAGTAAAAATTTGGGTTGTGCCACTTGCAGTAATGGTTCTTGCAACAGTTGTATGCTTGTTTTGTGTAAATTTAGGTGTAGTATAAGTTTTTTAATTTAAGAAAAGATTTAGGTGAGGTAGATATTGTATTAAATCTACCTCATTTTATATAAATATAAAAAATTAAGTATATTTTTTAAATAACAAAAAGGAGATTTTGAAGTATGGAAAAAATGAGTGATAAATATAATCCAAAAGATTTTGAAGAAAAGCTTTATAAAGATTGGGAGTCAAAGGGATATTTTAAGCCTTCTAATGATAAATCAAAAGAGGCTTATTGTATTATGATGCCACCACCAAATGTCACAGGAAAGCTTCATATGGGACATGCTTTAGATGGAACAATTCAAGATGTTTTAATTAGATATAAAAGAATGCAAGGGGTTAGAACTTTATGGCTTCCTGGTACAGACCATGCTGCAATATCTACTGAAATGAAAGTTGTTCAAAAATTAGCAAAAGAAGGAAAAACTAAACAAGATTTAGGAAGAGAAAAGTTTTTAGATGAAGCCTGGGCATGGACTAAAGAATATGGAGGAATTATTCAAAGTCAACAAAGAAGATTAGGATGTTCTTGCGATTGGGATAGAAATAGATTTACATTAGATGATGGAATGTCAGATGCTGTTTTAGAACAATTTATTAAGCTTTATAAAAAAGGATTAATTTATAAAGGAAAAAGAATGGTAAATTGGTGTACAAGCTGCAGAACATCAATTTCAGATGCAGAAGTTGAATATAAAGAAGAAAAATCTCATTTATGGCATATTCGTTATAAAATTACAGGAACAGAAAATGAATATATAGAAGTTGCAACAACTAGACCTGAAACAATGCTAGGAGATACTGCAGTTGCTGTTCATCCAGATGATGAAAGATATAAAGAGTTAGTGGGAAAAACTTGTATATTACCAATAATGAATAAAGAGATTCCAATCATTGCAGATGAATTTGTTGATAGAGAATTTGGAACAGGATGTGTTAAGATTACACCAGCACATGACATGAATGATTATCAAGCAGGATTAAGACATAATTTAGAAATTATAGAAGTATTTGATGAAAACTTTAAAATGGGAGATTTAGTTCCTGAATATAAAGGAATGGATTTATTAGAGGCAAGAGAAAAAATAGTAGAAAAATTACAAGAAATTGGAGCTTTAGTTAAAACAGAAGATTATGTTCATAATGTAGCTAAATGTGAAAGATGTAAAAGTACTATTGAGCCTAAAATTTCAACACAATGGTTTGTTTCTATGAAGGAATTAGCTAAAAGAGCAGCTGATAATGTGCGTGAAGGAGATACTAGATTTGTTCCCAAAAGATATGAAAAGCAATATTTTAATTGGCTAGATAACATTCAAGATTGGTGTATTTCACGTCAGCTTTGGTGGGGACATAGAATTCCAGCATATTATTGTGATGAATGTGGAGCTATAAATGTAGCTAAAACAAAACCAGAAAAATGTGAAAAATGTGGATGCATTCATCTAACTCAAGATGAAGATACATTAGATACATGGTTTAGTTCTGCACTATGGCCATTTTCAACACTTGGGTGGCCAAATACTGATTCAGAAGATTATAAAGATTTTTATCCAACTCAAGTTTTAGTTACAGGTTTTGATATTATAACATTTTGGGTTTCAAGAATGATGACTCAAGGATTAGAATTAACAGATATTGCACCATTTAAAGATGTTTTAATTCATGGTATTGTAAGAGATAGCCAAGGAAGAAAAATGTCTAAAACTCTTGGAAATGGAATTGATCCATTAGACATAATTGATAAATATGGAGCAGATAGTTTAAGATTTTCTGTTTTATCTGGAACTACAATGGGAAATGATATTAGATTTATGCCAGAAAAATTGGAGCAAGCCTCAAATTTTGCAAATAAGATTTGGAATGCTGCTAAATTTATAATAATGAATTTAGCGGATGAGCAAAAAGTTAGAGATTTTTGTTATGAAGTTTTTGAAAAAAATAAAAAATATAATCCAGATTTATTAAAAATAGAAGATAAATGGATATTAAATAAATTTGACAAATTAGTAGTTGATGTTACTAGAAATCTTGAAAATTATGATTTGGGGATTGCACTTGATAATATCTATAATTTTATATGGAATGAATTTTGTGATTGGTATATAGAAATATGTAAAACTAGAATTTATAGTGATGATGAAGAAACTAGAGTTGCAGTTAGTGATATATTAAATCATGTTTTTGGTTCTTCATTAAAACTTTTACATCCATTTATGCCATTTGTTACATCAGAAATTTATTCAAAATTAATTTGTTTTGGAACTAAAGATTTAATGGTTGCAAAATGGCCAGATATAAGAAGTGAATTTGCTTTTGATGAAGAAGAGGTTGAAGTAGAAAAAATAAAGAAGTTAATTGTTGAAATTAGAAATATTAGAAGTCAGATGAATGTACATCCAAGTAAAAAATCTAAATTAATTTTTATAACTGAAAATGAAAAGATTATAAAAGAATCAGAGGATTTCTTATTAAAACTTGGATTTGCAAATAAAATAGAATTTGCAAAAGATGAAAACGAAGTTCCTGCAAATGCTGTTTCAATAGTTATTGATGATATTAAATTATTTATACCTTTTGAAGAATTGGTTGATATTAAAGAAGAAATTGAAAGATTAAATAATGAAAAGAAAAGATTAGAATCAGAAGTTTTAAGAGGAGAGAAAATGCTTTCAAATTCTGGATTTGTTAATAAAGCACCAGAGAGCAAAGTAAATGAAGAAAAAGAAAAATTGGCTAATTATAAAAATATGTTAGAAAGTGTTGAAAAAAGATTAGCTAATTTAAAATAATAAAAAATGGGGGACGGTAATAATTCCGTTTCCTTTTTTATTTAAGTATGTTGGTATAGATTAAATTAAAAACTAAATTAAAGCAAAAAAATGATTGAAAATTTATTAGATATTTTATTTCCAAAAGTATGCTTAAATTGTGGAAAATATGGTGAAAACTATTTATGTTCTTCTTGTTTTGATAAAATGGATTTAAGATTTAAAATTTTTCCGATTTCAAAAAAATCTTATAATTTTTTGATATATTTGGGAAAATATAAAGAAGAAATAAGAAAGAGGTTATTAGAATTTAAATTCTATAATAAAGCTTATATTAATGAATATTTTTTAGAATTTTTAATAAAAGATAAAAATATATGTGATTTTTTAAATAAGTTTGACATTATTATACCAGTTCCAATGCATAAAGATAAAAAGTTAAGAAGGGGATATAATCAAACAGAGATTTTTGCTAAAAACCTTTCTAAAAAATTGAATGTAGGATATGAAGATGATGTTTTAATAAAATTTAAAGAGAATAAAACGCAAAGTCTTTTATTACCAAATGAGAGAACAAAAAATGTAAAAGATGTTTTTAGAATTAAGAATTCATTTAAGTTAAAAAATAAAAATATAATATTAGTTGATGATATTTTTACAACAGGAGCTACAGTTAATGTTTGTAGTAGTCTTTTAAAAAAGTCAGGAGCATCAGAAATAATAATATTAGTAATAGCGAAATCTCATTAAAAATATTTTCGCAGATTTATAAAAAAATATAATGTATATTTTTAATTTATTAGTGTAAATATAAAAAAATTATTTTCAAATTTTTCTGTGTACAAAAGATTTTTTTTGATATATAATAAGAAAAAACTAATGAGAAAGAGAGGCAATATGGAAGATTTAGTTGAAAGTATTTTGGATTATATAAGAGCTGATTATACAGATTATGCTATTATGATTAATGGTGAATGGGGAAGTGGTAAAACTTATTTTTGGAATAATAAAGTAAGAAATAAGATAGAATCACTTTCTTTGAATGGAAAAAAATACACAACAATTTATATGTCTTTATATGGAATTTCAAATTTGGAAGATATTAGCAAAAAGATTTTTATTGAAACTACTCAACTTATGGATAAAAATTTGAAAAAATATATGGATTCACATCAAGAAAGTAGAATTCCGGAATATGCTAAAACTGGATTGAATATGGCTAATTCTTTTGGCTTATCTCAAAATAGTGATAAAATGGATTATGCAAGTTTTTTTGCTACAGATGACAAAATTTTATGTTTTGATGATTTAGAAAGAGCGAATGTTGATGTTATAGATATTTTAGGATATATTAATAATTTTGTTGAACATGACCATATAAAAACAATTATAATATGTAATGAAAAAGAACTTTCTGCAAAATTGAAAAGTACTAATTTAGAGATGAAAACTTTTATAGCAACATATATTTTGGATAAAGAAGGTAGTCTTTTAAATTCAGATAAACCAATGGTTGAAAAAATTAGTGATAAGATTGAATACGTTTTTGATAAAGCAAATGATTATGAAAGAATAAAAGAAAAATTAATTGGTGAAACTTTTGAATATGTTCCGAAATTTAATTATATAATAGATGGCTTACTTATGAGATATTATAAAAATGAAGAATTGATGAAATTTTTAAGAGAACATACATCTCTTATAACGTCTACATTTGTTAAAAGTGGAACTAGAAATTTAAGAATTTTAAAACATGCTTTAAATGATTTTAGTAAAGTTTATGAAGTTGTAAATAAATATTATCCTAATACTAAATTAAGAGTATTACAAACAATGCTTATATTTACAATTGCAGTTTCTTTTGAAATTAAAGCTGGTAAAATTACAAAAGATAAATTTGTAACTATTGAAAGTAATGAAGAATATAAATCTATATTAGTTTCTTCAAGAGTTTTAATGGATAATCGTCAATTTTATATTAAAGAATTTGACAATAATTATTATTTTAATTTTAAATCAGATTATAGATTTTTTAAATTTATTGAAATTTATGTAAGAACTAGAATCTTTGATATGAAAGCATTTAAAAAAGATATGGAATGTATTATTAATACAATTGATACAGAAAAATTACCAGGATATAAGAGACTTTTAACAGAAGAATATTGGAAAATTTCTGATGAAAAATTTCCTGAAATTATTGAAGAGGTTATTGGTAATATTAAAGATGGAAGTTTAAAATTAATAGAGATAGTTAAACTTTTTGCATATTTTAGTTATTTTAGTAAAAGACATTTAATTGATTATAAAATTTCTGATTTAAAAGAGATGTTTTTAAAATCAATGGATAAAGCAGCAAAAAACTCAGAATACTGTGATAATGTTGAAGAAGAACTTTCTAGAATAGGATTAGATGTAGGAGAAGAAATGGATGAAATAGTATCATATTTTAATGAATTAAATAGTAAGTTAAAAGATGATATGTATAGAAAACAAGCAGAAAAAATATTTAAATGTATACCAATGAAAATGGAAACATTTTATGATAAATTTGCAGAATGTATGGATAAACCTATTTTAAATCATTATGACGCTTATCAAATGTTCCAAAGAATTACTTGTGCAAGTAATGAAGATATAGTTCTAATAAAAGAAATGTTAGTAAATAGATTTAAAAAATATAGAGACGAACTTGTTTTAGAAGCTCCATTTATAAAGAAATTGCAAAAAGTTTTAGAAGATTATTGCAAAGGAAAAGATACAAGCATAAAAATTGTTATGTTAAAGGAATTTGCAAATGATTTAAATGAAATTATAGAAATGTATACAGAAGAAGAACTTCAAGATAGTTTAGCAGATGATGATTTGATGCTTTCAATAGATGAATTATAAAAAATATAAAAATTTTTTCTATTTAAGATAAATTTAAGTTTCAGGGGTTATATTAATAATCAATAAAATCCCCAAAAATAAAAAACAGAATCGCAAAGGAAAAATAAGAAAGCCTTTGCGATTTTGTTTTTTATAGTATTATACTATTTCTTTACTTTTTTTATTTTAAATGATATATTAAAAGTAATTTTAGAATAAGGAGATAAATTATGGATATTCATAATATAGCAATAGTTAGAGCAACTAATCAGATCCCTTTTGATGGGCAAATAAAAACAGTAAGTAATTCTGTTGTATTAAATAAACAATCATCATTTCAATATGCTTATTCGATTGGTGATTTTTTAGAGCAGGAGGGAAGAATTCCAACATTTGAACAAGTAAAACAGAAAATGATAGAAAAAGGAGAAATTTCAAAAGATGCCGATTTTATGGAAATTTTTGAAAAATGCTCTGATAGAAGTGTGGCCATAAAAAGAAAAGTACAAAGTGACTATTTGCCATATTTAGGAGAATATAATTCAATGAGTTTATTTTCAATTAACGGATTAGTTCCAGATGATAATGAAAATGGAGGTATGGGAGGAAATGTTTTTTCTGATAAAGATTGTGCAATTATAGATGGATTAGAAGAACATATAGAAAATGTGATTTCTCTAAATCCAACAGATACTGCAATAAAAGGAAATGTTACTCTTTCACCAAATGCAATTATATTAATTTCTCAAAGAAAATATGATAGCTTAACAGATAAAGAAAAAGAAGATTTAAATAGATTATCTTGTAAAGTAATAGTTTTTGAGGGCACATTAAAAGAAGCTGTTCAAAATACATTAAAAGAATCTGGAAGATATACTTCAGAAGAATTAACATTAGCTAGAAGTCAAATTAAACCATCAGAAACAAGAGATGAGCTTATGGAATTATTAAGTAAAATAGCTGAAGAAAGAGGTTTATCACAAGCATATCATTTTGATGTTATTTTTAGTAGAACTGATATGACAGAAGGTCTTGAAAGTGTTAAAGATGAGGCTCAAAATATTAATACAGTATCAAATTATTATATGGATCAATTTTATTATTATATATTTGAAAAATTAGGTATTGATGAAAGTTTACAATACAGTTTAATAAATTATAAAGATGCTAAACCATATATAAATGAACTCTTGAATAAAATAAAAGAATATGGGATTGATGAATTTAAAGAATTAGTAAAAGGATATAATGGAGCTTTAGAAGAATTAAGAAATTCTGGAAAACTACCTACAGGTGAAGAAGTGCTTATTTCATTAGAAGAAGGTAGACCAATAAATATTGCCGCCATGGTTGAAGAACAAATTACGGGTAAAAAGCCACCATCAGGATTTGGAGTTTCAAATTTTGTACAAGAAGAATTAAATGAACCGGATAGAGAAGAAAATGATAAAGATTTTTTTGAAAATTAAGATTAATTTAAGGTTAAAGGTTTATATTAATAATCAATAAAATCCCCAAAAATAAAAACAGGACTGCAAAGGAAAATTGAAAAATTCCTTTGCAATTTTGTTTTTTATATACTTGATATTAGAAAATTTATAGGATATACTATTTATGTAGGGCAAAAAGTCCGGAGGAATCAAATATTAAGGAGGAATTACAATGACTAAAGAAATTCGGAGATTTACAGTAAAAGATGTGCAGGGGGAAGTTGAGTACAGAATCGATCAGGAAACACCTGGTTTTTACAAATTATATCGCGTGAACCCGCTGGCGCCGGAGGGACACCCGCAGAGACTTGGCTGGGTAAATTCTTTTAGTAAATTCACTGTGACTTGCGATGGCAAAGAAACAGTAGAATTTATTAAACAGATAGATAACCCCGGTGACTTTAATTTCACTTGGGCACTTCATGACAAAGCTGCCGAAAAGGTAGCTCTTAAGATTATTGAAACTGTAAATTCGGAGCCGGTTTAATACCGGCTTCGCGCCAATAAAATAAAAATTAAAAATGGAGTAAAAAAATGGGAATGTCTCTTGAAGAATATAGAAAAATTGTTTTAAAAGAAGATAATAAAAAACCTAAATATCAATTAAGAGGAAAAGTAAATCATGATTTAGGTAAAAATTTTGAAGATAGAATCGAAGCAATTTGTGAAATTTATGAAATGAATAATTTAGCCAAAATTGAAAAAACTCCAGAACCAATGAAAATTTTAAAACATATTGAAAATGGCCATTTTGAAACAGTTTTTACAAAATCTGCTCAGCCAGATTTTAAAGGAACGAAAAAAGGTGGAAAGACAATAGTTTTTGATGCTAAATTTACAGAATTAGATAAGATAAATTATGCTGTACTTAGTGATTTTCAAAGAGAGACTTTGATTAAATATAAAAATTTAGGTGCAGAAGCATTTGTTTTGGTTGGTTTTATTTCTGGAAATATATATAAAATAGATATAGATATTTGGAATAATATGAAAGAACAATTTGGGAGAAAATATATAAGAGAAGATGAATTAATAAATTTAAATTGTAAAGCAAATTTGGATAAAAATGGAATTATTAATTTTTTAGATTTAAATTAATACTACCAAAAAATAATAAATGAATTTCAAAAATTTTGATATTAAAAAAATCTCTTTTGTGATATACTAATTTTATTAAATCACAAAGGAGGATTTTTTATGGAAAGAAAAATAAAAGCAGTCCAATATGGAACTGGAAAAATGAGTGTTTATACTATGAGATATATGCTTGAAAAAGGTGTTGAAATCGTTGGGGCAATTGATGTTAATCCAGATATTGTTGGTAAAGATATTGGTGAAATAATGGAAAAAGAAAAAATGGGAATAACAGTTACAGATGCCAAAAATGCTAGAAGTCTTTTAGAAGAAACAAAACCAGATATTTGTGTTATAACAACTAGAAGTTTATTTTCAGAAGTAGAAGAACCATTTATGTTATGTGCAGAATTAGGAGTTAATGCTATTTCAACGTGTGAAGAAGCTTTTTATCCACAAAATTCAAATCCAAATTTATTTAAAAAAATTGATGAATTAGCTAAGAAAAATGATTGTACAATTACAGGAACAGGATATCAAGATATTTTTTGGGGACAATTAATTACTTCAATAGCAGGTTCAACTCAAAAAATAACAAAGATAAAAGGAAGTTCAAGTTATAATGTTGAAGAATATGGAATTGCTTTGGCTGAAGCACATGGAGCAGGTCTTACTTTAGATGAGTTTGATAAAAAAGTAGCTTCAAGTGATAGAATTTCTCCAGAAGAAAGACATGCTGTTATTGAAAAAGGTGAATATGCACCTTCTTATATGTGGAATGTAAATGGATGGCTCTGTTCAAAACTTGGACTTCATGTAAAAAGCCAAACTCAAAAATGTGTACCACAAACACATAATACAGATATTTTCTCTAGCACATTAAATATGACAGTAAAAGCAGGTGATGCTACAGGAATGAGCGCTGTTGTTACAACTGAAACAGAAGAAGGAATAATAATAGAATCAGAGTGTATAGGAAAAGTATATGCTCCAGATGAATATGATAAAAATGTTTGGACAGTTGAAGGTGAACCAAACACAACAATAACAGTTGAAAAACCTTCAACAGTAGAACTAACATGTGCAACAATTGTAAATAGAATTCCAGATGTAATAAATTCAAAATCAGGTTATGTTACAACAGAAAAATTTGGAGAATTAAATTATAAGCTTAAAGATTTAAATGAATATATAAAATAAAATATTTTATGTGCCAAAGGGACGTTGTTCCACGGCACATAATTTTTTTAGAAAAAAAGCTCCTTTTTAAAAAAATATGATATAATTAATGGGAAAATATTAAAAAATTAATTTTATAAAAATATGGGGGATTTTATGAAAAAGAAAATTTTTATATCATTTTTAGTGATTTTTTTGATTATTTGTATATTATGTATTATTTTAAAACTTTATTATATGAATAAAGAAAAAGAAGAAATAATTGAGATTCTTGAGGATAATATAGCTTTCCAAGTTTATGTTGATAATGCATATGATGATATTGATAAAATAGAAAAACAAATTTCAGAAATAAATGGAATTAAAAGTATTGAATTTCATTCTAAAGAACAAGTATTAGAAGAAATGAAGAAAACATTGGGAGCAGATGGAGATCTGTTAGACGTTTATGAAGGAGAAAATAATATTTTTCCTAATTCGTTTATTATAAAAATAGAAATATCCAATTTAGATGATATAGAAAATATTGACAATATTGAAAAAGAGTTGCTAGATATTGAAGGAATAGATGATATAAATTCTAATTATGATTCATGGGTAAATGTTTATGAAGATTATGGAATTGATGGATTAAGACAATATCTTGATATGTTAAATATTGCTTCAGAAGGAGATTCTGAAAAATTAGAAGAGTATTTTGAACAAAATGAAGATGCAGAAGAGTTATTGAGATATTAAAATTAATATGTTATTAAAATGCTGGTAAGTGTTATCAGCATTTTTTATGTTTGTTAAAATTTAAAAAACACCTCTAAACTTCATTGAAATCATAGTGTTTAGTTCTTGAAATAAAAAGATTCTTATGGTATAATCCATTATGTTAATTTAGAAAGAGAAAGGATGCGTGAAAAATGCATAAGCCAGAATTATTAGCACCAGCAGGTTCATTTGAAAAAGCAAAAATAGCATTTATGTATGGAGCAGATGCTGTGTATATGGGAACACCCAAATTATCACTTCGTTCTCGTTCAGAGGCTAGTGATGATGATTTATTTAAAACAGTAAAATATGCACATAGTAAACGGCAAACGTGTTTATGCTGCTATTAATATATATGCAGAAGATGAAGCTTATGATGAAATAATAGAGCAAGCAAAAAAATTAGATGAGCTAAAAGTTGATGGAATTATTATGTCTGATGGTGGAGTAATAGATAGCGTAAAAGAAGTTGCACCAAATACACCAGTTCATGTTAGCACTCAGGCAAATACAGTAAGTTATCATGCATGCAATTTTTGGTATAAAAATGGAGCAAAACGTGTAATACTAGGAAGAGAAATGAGTAAAGATCAAATAAAAACTCTTATGGAAAATAAACCAAAAGACCTAGAAATTGAGATTTTTGTTCATGGTGCTTTATGTTTTGGATATTCTGGAAGATGTTTTTTAAGTGAATTTTTAGCTGGCAGAAATGGAAATTTAGGAGATTGTGCTCAAAGTTGTAGATGGAGCTATAATGTTTATGTTGAAGAAACAAATAAACCTGGAAATTTAATGCCAGTTGAATATGATGAAAAAGGCACATACATATTTTCTTCAAAAGATTTATGCTTAATAAAAGAAATCCCAGAAATAATTGAAATGGGAATAGATAGCTTAAAAATAGAAGGAAGACTAAAAACAGAATATTATTTAGCAACTGTTGTAAACGCATATAGAAATGCAATAGATGATTATTGTAAAGATCCAAAAAATTATGATTATTTAAAATATTTTAATGAGCTTGATAAAACTAAAACTAGAGGTCTTACAACATTTTATTTTAATGATAAAAATAATAAAGATTTTCAAGATTATGAAGGACATCAATACAATAATAATTATGAATTTGGTGGAAAGATAATTGAAGATCAAGGTGACAGAATGCTTATTGAAATTAGAAATAAATTAAGTGTAGGCGATAGTTTAGAGCTAATAGTTCCTGGTCAAATTGAACCTATTAAATTTGATATAGAAAAATTATGGAATGATGAAACATTAGAAGAGATTTCGACTGTTAATCCAGGAAGGGCTGAACAAAAAGTAATTTTAAATAAACCAGATTTAAAGCTTAAAAAAGATTGGATTTTAAGAAGAAAAAAATAGAAAGGAAAGATTAGATAATGAGCGAAAATAATGAAAATGAAGAAGTAGTTCTTGATGAACAAGAAATGAATAGATTAATGCAAGTAAGACTTGACAAATTAAAGGAATTACAAGCAGAAGGTAAAGATCCATTTGAAATTACAAAATATGATAGAACAGAATTTAGTCAAGATATAAAAGATAATTATGAATCTTATGAAGGAAAAGATGTATCAGTTGCAGGAAGAATTATGGCAAAAAGAATTATGGGAAAAGCATCTTTTTGTACTATTCAAGATAGTAAAGGAAGAATTCAAAGTTATGTTAGTATAAATGATTTAGGAGAAGAGGCATATAAAGCTTTTAAAACATGGGATATAGGAGATATTATAGGTTTAAAAGGATTTGTATTTAAAACAAGAACAGAAGAAATTTCAATACATGCAAAAGAAGTTGTTTTACTTTCAAAATCATTAAGACCATTACCAGAGAAATTCCATGGACTAAAAGATACTGATCTAAGATATAGACAAAGATATACAGATTTAATTGTAAATCCTGAAGTTAAACAAACATTTTTAAATAGAAGTAAAATAATTAGTACAATTAGAAAAATATTAGATGAAAAAGGATATTTGGAAGTTGAAACTCCAATATTAAATACAATCTCAGGTGGAGCAACAGCAAGACCATTTATAACTCATCATAATAGTTTAAATATAGAAATGTATTTAAGAATTGCACTAGAATTAAATTTAAAGAGATTAATAGTAGGTGGTTTTGATAGAGTATATGAAATGGGTAGAGTTTTTAGAAATGAAGGAATGGATATAAGACATAACCCTGAATTTACAATGTTAGAATTATATGCTGCATTTCAAGATTATCACGATATGATGGATATAACAGAAGAAATTTTTTCAAGAACAGCTATGGAAGTTTTAGGAACTACTAAAATAACATATCAAGGTATGGAAATAGATTTAAAACCTGGTTGGAAAAGAATTTCAATGATAGATTCTATTAAAGAAGTTACAGGAATTGATTTTAATGAAATTAATTCAGATGAAGAAGCTGTAAAATTAGCTAAAGAAAGAAATTTAGAAATTCCTGATAAAACAAAGGAAACTATAGGAGATGTAATTAGTTTATTCTTTGATGAATATGTTGAAAAAACTCTTATACAACCTACATTTATATATGATTACCCAGTTGAAATTTCACCACTTGCTAAAAAATCTCCAAAAGATAAGAGATTAACAGAAAGATTTGAAGCATTTATTGGTGGAAGAGAATATGGAAATGCTTTTTCTGAATTGAATGATTCTATTGACCAATATGAAAGATTTAAAAAACAAGTAGAGGCAAGAGAAGCAGGAGATGAAGAAGCTGGAATGATGGATGAAGATTATATCCAAGCTCTAGAAATTGGTTTACCACCAACAGGAGGATTGGGAATAGGAATTGATAGATTAGTAATGCTTTTAACAGATTCAGCATCTATAAGAGATGTACTTTTATTCCCAACAATGAAACCATTAAGTTAAAACTTAAAATAAAGAATATGTATTTGTTACATATTCTTTATTTTTGCTGTATTGACATGTTGTGTATACGGTGCTAAAATAAAATTTGCTTTACACATGTTGTATTTTTATAATAGGAGGAATGGAGTATGAAAAAAGAAGGGCAGAACGTTAGAAAAGGATTGAAGCGGAAAAAAACAATAGCTTTGATTATAACTATAGTTATAATGGTTATATTCATGCTAACAGGTCTAATTTTGGTAAGACAACTAAATATAAGATTTGGCTTTAATACAGTCATAAATGGTGTAGATTGTTCTTTATTGACTGTAGAAGAAGCAACAGAAAAACTGAATAATATGCTTTCAACCAAGATGATAAGTTTTAATGTTTTGTATAAAAATGAAAAAGGAGATTATATTGACAAAACATATGGTTCTAATAGTAAACTTTTAGAATTAAAACTAGAGACAAGTGTTGAAGAGATTTTGAAAGTCCAAAAAGAGTCAAAAACAAAAGACTTTAATATTCAATATGTTGTAAATGAAGATGCTTTGAGGGAATATTTGTTAAGTTTGGATGAATTACAAGAAGAAAACATGATTGAACCTCAAAATGCTTATTTGCAAATGAGTAATGGAAAAGTAGAGATTGTAAGCGAAATTTATGGGTTAGAAATCGATTTTAATGAAGCTTATAATTTGGCTTTGTCTAGAATCACAAGTGGTGAAACTTCAGTGGATTTTACTGGATTATTTAAAACAGATCCAGAAATCTTATCAACAGATGAATCTTTGGTTGAGAATCAAACAAAAATTAATACTATTCTTAATACTAGCATAACATTTGTCTTAAATGATAATACTGAAGAAGTGCTAGATAGGAATGTAATTTCTAACTGGATTTATCAAGATTCAGATGGACTTTTTTACCTTGATGAAACAAATATAGAAAAATATATCAATAGTTTAGCAGAAATAGTTGATGAAAAAAATTCGCAAATTTCATTTAATGCAACTGACATTGGTGAAATTAGTCTGTATCTTAATGATAGTTTAAAACCAAATCTTGATATAGATGCTGAATTTACATTTGTAAAGGAAGCTCTATATTCGGGCGAAATTTGTAGAGTAGAACCGATTTATGATAAAGACTTTGTTAATAATTCACAAAGCTATGTTGAACTAGATATTTCAAGGCAAAAAGTATGGTTGTATATTGGAGAAGAATGCATTTTAGAAACAGATTGTGTTACAGGAAATGTTTCAGGCGGTTATTCGACTCCAACTGGTATTTATTATCTTACTTATAAGACTAGAGGGGCAACTTTACGCGGATATAATTCTGATGGTTCTCGGTATGCATCGTATGTAGAGTATTGGATGCCGTTTAATGGAGGCATAGGTTTTCATGATGCTTCGTGGAGAAGCAGTTTTGGTGGGAATATATATCTCACAAACGGTAGTCATGGATGTGTAAATATGCCGAGAAATGCTGCTAAAATTTTGTACGATTATATTGATTCGAGTATGCCAATTTTTGTGTATGCTTCTTGAAAACTCAGAAAACGGGCTAACTATAGCCCGTTATATTTTTAAATTATTTGATAAATATAAAAACTTATGTTAATATAAAAATGATTTAAATTTATATTTGAGAGGAATTTTATGGAACAATTACCAGATTTTTTAAAAGAAAAAATTATAAATCAATATGGAAAAGATTTAAGTGAAAAAATATTTAATGGATATATAAAAAAGAAAACAACATTAAGGATAAATACTTTAAAATCAACAAAAAATAAAGTTATAGAAGAATTAAAAAAAAATAAAATAGAATTTGAAAGTGTTTTATGGAATGAAAATGCTTTGATAATAAATAATAATGAAGAAATTGTTAGAAATTTAAATATATATAGAAATGGTGAAATATATTTACAAAGTTTGTCTTCAATGCTCCCACCAATAATTTTAGAGCCAAAGTCAGAAGAAAATATATTAGATATGACAGCTGCTCCAGGAGGAAAAACAACACAAATTGCTGCATTAACTCAGAATGAGGCATATATTACAGCATGTGAAAAAAATAAAATACGTTTAGAAAGATTAAAATATAATTTAGAAAAACAAGGAGCGAAATTTGTAAATGTAATGCAAGAAGATGCAAGAAAACTAAGTGATTTTTTAAAATTTGATAAAATTTTATTAGATGCACCTTGTAGTGGAAGTGGCACTTTAAATGTATATGAAAAAAATTTTACAGAAGAACTAATAAAAAGGTCAAGTAAAACACAAGAGGGTTTATTAAAAAAAGCTTTAAAAATATTAAAAAATGGTGGCGAAATGGTATATTCAACATGCTCTATATTAAATCAGGAGAATGAATATATATTAAATAAAGTTTTGAGTAATTCAAAATGTGAAATAGTTCCTATAGAATTACCTAATGAAATGGAAACTTTAACAACTAAAATAAAAGGAACAATTTGTGTTTGTCCAACTGAATATTTTGAAGGATTTTTTATAGCAAAAATTAGAAAACTTGCAAAATAATTAAAAATATGATAAATTATTATGCATAAAAAATAGAAAGAGGATTTTTATGAACTTAAGAATATTTTTAAACGAATTACATCATCATCGTAGGAGCTTGTAACTATGTTTTGATTTGACATAGGTGCAAGCTTAAATGTCTTGCACCTACGATAGTTTAAAATATTCTGTGTATAAAAGACTATTTGTAGGAATTTATAATTTTTACAAATAGTCTTTTTGTTTTTATAATATCTTCTTTTTATAAAAATAAGAAAGGAAGTATTTATATGGAAAAAGTAAATAGCGGAATAGTGTTTAGTAATGACATTTATAGAATTTTGCAAGGACAGAATGCATTAGATTTTGATTATACAAAAAATGGTTTAATGTTGCCAACTAAAAAACAAATATCAGTTTTAAGAGAAGATTTTAAAAAAGATGTTAATAGATTTTTTGAAAAAGATGTAACTATATTTAGTGAGGAAAAAATGGAAGATTTTTTATATAGTTCAATAGATGATTGTATAAGTTATCCCCATTGTTTCTCTAGATAAGATATATTTTAGAGAAGAAAATAATAAGAATTGTTATTTTTTGGATTGTACTAGACTTGATAACTCAAAAAAACTGGTTTCAAGAAAAAGTCCTAATGATATTACAAGTGTAAAAAGACAAATTAAAGATATTTCACAAATATTAAAAATACAGGGAAGATTCAATATTATTTTAGTAGATGATGTAGTTTTTTCTGGAAATGTATTAAAAGAAATTATAAAATCATTTTACGAAAATGGCATTAGAGTTGTTGGAATAAGATCTGCTATATCAACTTCACAATCATATGATTTTTTTAACCAAAAATTAAAATTAGGATTAAAATGTGGATGCCTACTTGGTGAAGATGTAATTGATCAGATTTGTGAAAGAGATTTTTATTTTGGAATTGCACAATCAGGAATATCTATTTTAAGAGATGGAAAAATATTAAAATCACCATATTTTAAGCCTTTTGGAAATCCAGTACAAAGAGCTAGTATTCCAAGAGAATTTGAAATATTATTTTCAAATGGTTGTTTAGCAAGATCAATGTTTTTATGGAAATTTATAGAAGAAAATTCTAAGAAAAAAGTCTTTATTAGAGATTTACCAGAAAAAATTGTAAATACAAGTGAAAATGATAGAGTTTTAAAAGTTTTAGAGAAAGGGTTTGAGTTTTATGAAAAAGATACAAATAGGAATAATGGGGAGCGCAGCTGATTTAAATTACGGAAAAGAGGCTGAAGAATTTGCTAAAAAAATAGGAAAATTAATTGCTAAAAGTGGAAATATTTTAGTATATGGAGCTGAAAAAGAGTATAGTTCTCTTTCAACAAATGCGGCCATTGAATGTAAAAAAAATAATGGATTGACTGTTGGTATAACAGGAGGTAAAGAAAAGCAAGTTTTTGGAGACTTTAGACCAGATGTATTAATTCCATGCGGACTAGAAATAGGAGGCGGAAGGGAATTTGTGTTGGTTTTATCATGTGATGTAATTATTGCAATTAGTGGAGGGTCTGGTACACTAACAGAAATGGCTATTGCATATCAAGCAGGAATTCCAATAATAACAATTTCAAATTTTGGTGGATGGGCTGAAAAACTTTCAAATAATTTTATTGATGATAGAAAGAGATTACAATGTATAGAAGCAAATTCTCCAGAAGATGCTGTAAAAAAAGCTATTGACGCTACTTTAAACAAAAAGATGTAAATTAATCAAATGTCAAGCATAAAAATATTACAAAAAGATTGATAAAATTAGAAAAATGTGTTATTAATATAACGATACATTTATTTAGCAAATTACTATAAATAATAAATATGATTATTAGGATAATTTTGTATGGGGATAGGCAAAATGTCCTCATATTGTATTTATTTGAGTAAAAGAAAGGAGAAAATCTATGTTTTATGATGGCCTAGATAGAAGAAAATTACTTACAATTTTGGGGATTTGTTTAGTATTTGGTCTTTTAATGACAGGTGAATTTAAAATAATTTTGCTTACTCTTCCTGGTGTAATAATTGCAATGACATTTCATGAATTTGCTCATGCATGGGTTGCTGATAAATTAGGCGATACAACACCTAGGGCTCAAGGAAGACTTACATTAAATCCATTAAGTCATATAGATCCATTTGGACTAATATTATTGTTATTTGCTAATATTGGATGGGGAAAACCAGTTCAAATTAATCCTAGAAATTTTAATAGTAATAAATCTATTGAAACATGTGAAGCTTTAGTATCTTTAGCTGGTCCTCTTATAAACTTAATTTTAGCATTTATATTTATGATAATTTATTATGCTCTATTTTGGTTTACTGAATGTTCAGAAATTATTTTACTTATAGTTTTTTATACAATTACGGTAAATATTGGATTAGGAGTATTTAATCTTCTTCCAATTCCACCACTTGATGGTTCAAAAATATTTGCTAAATTTTTACCATATAATGCAAAGGCTTGGATTGATAGAAATATGCAATATATTTATATACTTTTTCTAATTCTATGGATTACAAATGTATTGTCTTGGATAGTTTCACCAGTTATTACAGTTATTTTTGATGGAATGAATTGGTTAGTTTCAAGAATTTTTATGATATTTATATAATTTAAATATAATAATTATATAAGAAGAATAGGAGTTTTAAAATTGAGTAAAGAT
Source organism: uncultured Clostridia bacterium (assembly GCA_944391975.1). GTDB lineage: Bacteria > Bacillota > Clostridia > TANB77 > CAG-508 > Scatovivens. The sequence continues at coordinate 21,226 of CALXVK010000005.1, read as the reverse complement.
GTATTTATTATGGGAATTGAAAGTAGTTGTGATGAAACTTCTATCTCTATTGTAAAAAATGGTAGAGAAATTTTATCAAATGTTATAAATTCTCAAATATCAACACATGAAGTATATGGAGGAGTAGTACCTGAAATTGCTTCAAGAATGCATACAGAAGTTATTAATCTAATAATGAAACAGTCATTAAAAGAAGCTAATATTACATTAGATGAAATAGATGGAATAGCTGTAACTTATGGACCAGGTTTAGTGGGAGCTCTTTTAGTAGGAGTTTCTTATGCTAAAGCATTGAGTTTTGCAACTAATAAACCACTAATTGCTGTAAATCATATAAATGGTCATGTTGCAGCAAATTATATAACGCATAAAGATTTAGAACCACCATTTTTATGTCTGATTATTTCAGGTGGACATACATATTTAGTAAATGTAAAAGATTATAATGAATCTGAAATTATTGGAAAAACTAAAGATGATGCTATTGGTGAAGCTTTTGATAAAGTTGCAAGAGTATGTAATTTGGGATATCCAGGAGGACCTAAAATAGATAATTTAGCAAAATCAGGAGTGCCAAATATTAATCTTCCAATAAGTCATTTAGAAAACTATAATTTTACATTTAGTGGAATTAAAACAGCAGTAATAAATTTAAATCATAAAGATCCAAATATTAATAAAGCAGATTTATGTGCAAGTTTTGAAAATGCTGTAACTCAAATGCTTATTTTTAATGTAGAAAAAGCGATTAATGAGTTTAACTTTGAAAAAGTTGTTCTAGCTGGTGGTGTTTCAAGAAATTCATATATTAGAAAAGAATTTGATGAATTATCTAAAAGATTAAAAGTAAAGGTATATTATCCAGATGGAATTTTATGTACAGATAATGCAGCAATGATTGCATCAAGTGGATATTGGGAATATTTAAAAGGAAACTTTGCAGATTTAAAATTAAATGCAGAACCGGGGTTGAAATTATAAATGATATATGTTATAGGAGATTTGCATCTATCTTTTTCTACAAATAAACCAATGGATATTTTTGGAGAAAATTGGGATAATTATGATGAAAAGATAAAGCAAAATTGGATAAAAAAAGTAAATAATGAAGATACAGTGATTTTACCAGGTGATTTCTCATGGGCTATGTATTTAGAAGAAAGTATAGAAGATTTTTCTTATTTAAATAATTTACCAGGGAAAAAAATATTACTTAAAGGAAATCATGATTATTGGTGGGATACTGTTACCAAAATGAATAAATTTTTAAAGAAAAATAATTTTGAAAATATTTATTTTTTGCAAAATAATAGTTTTTTGATAGAGGATAAAATTATTTCTCGGAACTAGAGGATGGGGAAATGTTATCTCTGAAGAAAATTATAAGATTCAAAGAAGAGAATGTGAAAGATTAAAACTTTCACTTCAAGATGGTATATCAAGATTTGGGAATGATAAAGAAATAATAGTTTTTATGCATTATCCACCATTTTATAAATCAGAAGTACCGGAGGAAATTGATTATATTAAAATAATGAAAAAATATAATGTAAAAAAATGTTATTATGGTCATTTGCACGGAGAAGCACATAAAGATGCAATAGAAGGTAATTTTGATGGAATAGAATTTAATTTAATAAGTTCAGATTATTTAAATTTTGATCTTCTGAAAGTACTATAAAATCTCGATAAAAAAAATTCGAGATTTTATTTTTTAAAAAAGTATTGACAAACGATTGTTCATGATGTAAAATAATTTTGCAAACAGAAATTTGGAAAACAAATTTTTATGAACAGGAGGAATTGAAAATGGGATTTTTTAAAAAAAATAATGATTTTATTACTTATACAATAGATAAAAGTTTTACTAAAAATCTTGCTATATCTGTACAAAATGGCCAAGTTGCAGTTAGTGCTCCATGGTATGTTAGTAAAAGAAAAATAGAAGAAATTATTTCAGATAAAAAATCCTGGATAATTCAAAAATTAAAAGAATATGAGCAATTAAATTCATTAAAAGAATTAAATACAGAAAAAAGAATTGTTAAAGTTTTTGGAGAAGATTATAACTTAAAAATTTTCTATAAATTAATAAAAGTTCCTGAATTATATTTAGAGAATAAAACAATAAAAATAGAATTACCTTCTAAATATAAAAATTCTAATAATACTAAAATAATAGATTTGATTATAGAAAAATTTTATAAGAAAATTGCTGAAAAAGAAATTGAAGAAACTATGGAAAAAACTAGAAAAGAATTAGGAATTGCTCCTGATGATTATGTTATAAAAAGATTAGACAAAACTCTTGGAATGTATGATGAACAAAATAAAGTTATTTTTATTAATCCTGAAATTGTTAAATTTGATAAAGTTATTTTAGAATATGTTGTATTACACGAGTTCTGCCATTTAAAATATAAAACACATTGCAAGAGTTTTTATAATCTTTTGAGTAAACAGATGAAAAATTATAAAAATATAGAACAAAAGATTAAAGTTTGGAAATTTTAATTTTTAAGGTACTTCTAATAGTTTTAAAATAAAGTTTATTAATTAAATTTATGTTTATAATATATATATGAATCAAATACTAGAAACTAAAAATAAAATAAAAAATTATAGAAAAATTTTTAAAATTCAATTTATAATATCTTTTTTGGCTATAATTATTTTATTTATATATATTTTAAAAGAAAGTAATATAAAAGAAAATGAATATGAAATCACTAAAATTGTGAGTCAAAATGCTAAAATAGTTTCATTATTTGAAAGTTATAATAGTGAAGAATATTATAAAAACGATATATATTTTTGTACATTGAAAATAGAAAAAATTAATTTAGAATATTTTGTATATAAAAATTATACAGAAAATAATTTAAAAATATTGCCTTGCAAATTTTCTGGTGGAAATTTAAATGAGAATGGTAATATATGCATAATGGGTCATAATTATTTTGATGATAGATTTTTTGGAAATATAAATAAATTAAAGATTGGAGATAAAATTATTTTAGAAGATTTACAAGGAGTAGAATATAGTTATTATATATATGATATCTATGAAATAAATGAAAATGATATTTATGAAGTTATAAAAAATGAAGAAAATTTAAAAACACTTACTTTATGTACATGTACTATAAATAAAGATACTCGCTTAATAGTAAAGGCAAAATCAGTATAAAAAATACAATTGCTTTTTTAAATTTTCTTTGTTATAATCTAAAAAGCAAAAAAATATAATTTTTATATAGAGGAGAAAAATGGATAGAGTATTAACTTTAGAATCAAATAAATATGAATTGCGTTTAGATAATTTTGAAGGTCCATTAGATTTGTTATGTTATCTAATTGATAAAGAAAAAATGAATATATATGAAGTTTCTATAGATGATATTGCAAAACAATATATAGACTATTTAGAAGAACAGGAGAGTTTAAATTTAGAAATTGCAAGTGAGTTTTTAGTAATGGCATCAACTCTTCTTTTAATAAAATCAAAAGGTTTACTACCTAAAGAGGTTGAGGATGAAGCTGAACTTACTGAAGATGAGTTAATTAGAAGAATTATAGAATATAAAAAATATAAAGAAATTTGTAAAGAATTTAGAAAAAGATATAATGAATATTCTAAAAGAATGTTTAAGCTACCAGAAATGATTGAACTTCCTAAACAAACATTAGAAGTAAAATATGAAGAAAAAGATATTGTAAATACATATAAAAAAATAATTCAGAAAAATAAAGATAAGAAAAACGAATATGCTAATAATATTCAAAAAATTGCTTTATCAGATACATATAGTGTTGGAGATAAAGTTAAAGAAATTTATAAAGAGCTTATAAAAAAACCAAGTTTTATATTTGGAAAAAGATTTTCAATTAAAGAAAAACCAAAAGCTGAAGTAGTAACAGCATTTACTGGTGTTTTAGAATTAAGTAGAAGAAATAAGATATTAACTAATCAGGAAGAATTATTTGGAGATATTGTTATTTCAAAACGTAAGAAAAATAATAATTTATAAATAAATTATAAAAGTAAAAATATGGTATTATATTTTTAAAATTAGGAAAGACTATAGCAATAAAGAGGTTTTTATATGCTAAATATAGTCTTTTTTTGTATTATATTTATTTTTTTAGGATTTATTTTTTCTAAGATAAAAATAAGTGTTGAGAAAATTGAATTAAATATTAATAATGCTGATTTTCGAATTAGAATCGGAATTTTTTTATTCGGCTTTTTAAAAGTATTTGGATTAAAATGTGACAAAAATGGTATTACAGTTTTAGGAAAATTTTTTTCATATAAAAAAATTTTTAATCTTGAATTTAAAGAAATTATTATAAAAAATTTGAAAAAGAAAGAATTAAAAATGGCAAATAAATTAAATATAAAAATCGATTTTGCAAGATTTACATTAAGAATAGGTGCTGAAAATATGTTTATAACAGTTTTTTTGGTAACTTTAATATCTAGTTTAATTCCTGAACTTTTAAAGAAAAAAATTCGAAAAATAGATAATAAAAATATTGATTATAAAATACTTCCTGAATTTAATAAAATAGAAATTTATTATGAAGGTAGGACTAGCCTTTCTATAAAAACTATTGATTTAAAAAATGTTATTTTTAATACAAAAAATAATAAAACAAAAACTACTATTACTCAATGATATTCTAATATGTATATATTTTATTTTTTTTGTAAATAATAAGAATATTGAAAAATCTAATATAGAAGGGAAAGATATTTATGAGTGAACATCCAATTGAGGGACTTATGAGAACTGCTATGAATAGTATACAAGATATGGTAGATGTAAATACTATTATAGGAGAACCTATAGAAACATCTGCAGATGTTATGATTATTCCTATTTCTAAAGTTTGCTTTGGGTTTGCAGCAGGAGGAAGTGAATTTAATGCAGAAACTTTAAATGAATATAAGAAAAAGGAAAAAGAAGAAGAAATGCAATATAAACTTCCTTTTGGTGGTGGTAGTGGAGCAGCAGTTTCAATAAATCCGGTTGCTTTTTTAGTTATAAATAAAGAAAATATAAAATTAATGCCAATAAATTACACATCTACTATTGATAAAATTGTTGATTATATTCCAGAAGTTATAAATAAATTCTGCAAAAATGATGAATCAAAAGATAATAAAGATACTGAAATTAAAGCAGAAGTTAAAGAAGAAATAAGACAAGAAAGAAAAGAACAAAGAGATGTTAAGTCACCTGTTAATCAAAATTTGGCTGATTATTTAGAAGATGAGTAAATAAAAAAATGAAAAAAGTTTTTTCTATACTCTACACAAAAAAATTTTTTAATGATATAATAATCAAAAAATATTATATCGTCTAGAAGTGTCTTATGCAAAATTTTAAAATTTTAAAGAATTTCTAGAATTGAAAGGAACGGGAGTTATGGGAAAAATTGTTCTTTTAGATGATTTGACTATAAATAAAATTGCAGCTGGTGAAGTTATAGAAAGACCTGCATCTGTTGTAAAAGAAATGGTTGAAAATTCAATAGATGCAGGAGCTAAAAACATAACTGTTGAAATAAAAAATGGTGGAATTTCATTAATAAAAGTAACTGATGACGGCTCTGGAATGGCTGAAGATGATATGGAAATTGCATTTGAACGTCATGCTACAAGTAAAATAAGACAAGCTCAAGATTTAGAAACAATAACAACTATGGGGTTTAGAGGTGAGGCTCTAGCTAGTATTGCTTCAATAGCAAATGTTGAGATGGTTACTAAAAGAGAAGAAGATGAAACTGGACATAGAATTGTAGTTGAAGCAGGAAGAGTTTTAGATAAGTCAGAAGTTGGAGCTCCTGTTGGAACTTCTATAACAGTAAAAAATCTATTTTTTAATACACCTGTAAGATATAAATTCTTGAAAAAAGATTTTACAGAAGCAGGATATATTGAAGATGCAATAACTAGAATTGCACTTGTTAATAAAGATGTTTCTATTAAACTTATTAATACAGGAAAAACTGTTATACAAACAAATGGAAGTGGAAATTTTCAATCTGTAGTTTATAGTATATATGGAAAAGATATTGCAAGTGGAATTATGGATGTTGATTATACATATGAAGATATAAGAGTTACAGGTGTTGTTGGAAAACCAGAAATAGCTAGAAATACAAGAGCGCATCAATTGTTTTTTGTAAATAACAGATATGTAAAAGATAAAAATTTAACAGCAGCAGCTGATCAAGCTTATAAAGGTGTTGTGCCAGGTGGAAAACATGGATTTTTGATTTTAAATGTTGATATTAGTCCAAAAAAAGTAGATGTTAATGTTCATCCTGCAAAACTTGAAGTTAGATTTGAAGAAGAAGGAAAAGTATTTAAAGCAGTATATCATGCTATAAAATCAGGTTTAGCAAAAGGTGAGAATATTGAAAATATTGAAAAACCTATAAATATCGATAAAAAGCCAGAAAATCAGTTAACAGTTGATGAAAAAAATGAGGAAATCAAGGAAGAAAATAAAGAATTTAAACCACATAAAAATGCATTTACAGGATTTTTTAAAAAGATTTTAAAAGAACCTGAGGAAACTAAAGAAGAAATAGAAAATAATAATTTAAGAGAAATTTTTGAATATAGACAAAATGCAAAATCAAGAGTTTTTGATTCAGAAGAATTAGTAAGTGATAAGTTAAAAGCTGTTGATAGCAAAAGTCTAGAATTAGAAAGTGATAAAGATGATGATTCTAATTCAATAAAAACATCTGTTGCAATTGAGGAACCTACAATAAAAGCTGAAAATTTTGTATCAGAAATTAAACCTATGGAAGAACTTGAACTTAATGAAAACGATGCACCAGAAAATGAAGTAAAAAAGGCTAAAATAGGTGATACTATAATTTCTAGTGATACAAAAGAAATAGATTTTGATATAACTTCTGCATTAAATGGAGAAACTGTCAGAATAGATTCTACTAAATCTATTGCAAATTCTTTAGAACAAAAAACAGAAGTTATAGATAATGTTAAAAATGTAAATGATGAAGAATTAAAAGAATCAGTAGAAGATGATAAATCAAAAGATGCAGAAGCAATTGATGAAGTAACAGAAAAACTTTTAAAAATGAAAATGGATTCTGGAATAGATGATACACAATTTATAGATACAGCAAAAGTAAGAGAAGGTTTAAAAGATATAAAAGGACCAGTTACACCAGAATTTGCAAATATGTATAAAAAAGTATTTGGTACAGATGTGCAAGAGATTAGAAGAACCAAAGAAGAGGAAGAAGCAAAAATTAATGGATCTGGATATTTAAAATATGCTAATTCTGAGAATATGAATGTATTTGATAATGAAAATACTTATGTACCAGAAATAAAATATAAATTTATTGGAATAGTTTTCTCTACATATATTATCATTCAAATAAAAGATGAAATGTTTTTAATTGATCAACATGCTGCTCATGAAAGAATTATGTATGAAAAAGTAAAAGCAAATTATTATAGTACTACAGAAAAGGATTCTCAGATGCTTTTACTAGCAGATATTATAACTATGACACATAAGGAAATGGATATAGCCAGAGAAAATCAAGAGATGTTTAAAAAAGCAGGATTTGAATTTGAAGAATTTGGAGAGAATACTGTGAAATTAACAGCTGTTCCTAGTATGTGCGAGCAGCTTAATACCAAAAAATTATTTTTAGAAATATTAGATGAAATGGATACTGTTGCTGTAACTGCAAAACAAGAAAAAGAAGATAAATTTATAGCTACAGTTGCTTGTAAATCAGCGGTTAAAGGAAATATGAAATTAGATGAAAGAGAAGTAGATAGTTTAATGAAAAAATTATTAACACTTCCAAATCCATTTTCTTGTCCACATGGTAGACCAACAGCAATAAAAATTACGCTTAGCGATTTAGAGAAAAAATTTAGTAGGAGATAGAATTAATATGGAAAAAGTAATTGTTATTGCTGGACCAACTGCATCTGGAAAAACATCTCTTTCAATTGAATTAGCTAAAAAAATTGATGGAGAAATTGTTTCTGCTGACTCAATGCAAATATATAAAGATATGGATATTGGAACAGCAAAAGTTACTAAAGAAGAAATGCAAGGTATAAAACATTATTTAATTGATTTTATTGAACCAACTAAAAGATATACAGTATCTGATTTCAAAAGAGACAGTATATCTGCTATAAAAGAAATTTTATCAGAAGGTAAAACACCTATAGTTGTTGGTGGAACTGGATTATATGTAAATTCATTGATTTATGGAATTGATTATTATGATATGAAATTTGATTTAGAATTTAGAAATAAGCTTATGGAACAAGCAGAATCAGAAGAAGGATTAAAAGAGCTTTATGATAAAGCATGTAAAATTGATAGTAAAGCAATGGAAAAAATTAGTCCAAATGATAAAAAAAGAATTTGTAGGATTATAGAAATATATAAGGCTACACGGAAAAACTAAAACAGATATGGAAATTTTGTCTAGACAGAATAAACCAGAATATGATTTTTTAAAATTTGCTATAGATATGAAAAGAGAGATTCTATATGAAAGAATTAATAAACGTGTAGATATAATGTTAGAATCAGGTTTAGTAGATGAAGTTAAAAATATTCTAAAAAAATATAATGAATTTTCAACAGCTTTACAAGCATTAGGATATAAAGAAGTTAAGGAATATATTGATAATGAAATAACGTATGATGAAATGGTAGAAAAAATAAAACAAGAAACTAGAAGATATGCAAAAAGACAACTTACTTGGTTTAGAAAAAATAATGATTATATATGGCTTGATGCAAATAATGGAACACAAGAAAATGTGAATCTTATTTTAAAGGAGTTATATAGTGCTTAAAAAAATACAGAAAAAAAGATTATTTAAGTTAATAGGTGTTATATTTTTAATTGGATTTTTGATATATTTTTTGTTAAATGGTACAAATCTTATTGGAAGAAATACAGATACATTTTTAGTAGAAGAAGGTACTCTTTCATATGAAGAAGAAGCAGAAGGTTATATAATCCGTGATGAAAATGTATTAAGCGGTACAAATTCATCTAATGGTGTTAGTCAAATTGTTTCCGAAGGTTCAAGAGTCTCCAAAGGAGAATCTGTTTTTAGATATTATTTAGGTGATGAAGAAGAGATAAATAGTCAAATAGAAGAATTAGATAATCAAATTGATGAAGCTCTTCAAAATAGTCAAGATCAGATAACATATGGTGATGTAGTAAGTTTAGAAACAGAAATAAAAAATACTTTAAATGAATTATATAAATCAAATTCAATACAAGATATAGAAGAATATAAAAAGACACTTAATAGTTATGCTACCAAAAAAGCTGAAATTGCAGGTGAAGCAAGCCCTGCTGGATCATATATTAGAGAACTAATTGAGACTAGAAAAAATTTAAGTAATCAACTTAATTCAAATTCGGAAACAATTGTAGCAGATAGAGCTGGAATTATCTCATATAGAGTTGATGGATTAGAAGAAGTTTTAACTATAAATAATGAAGATTTTAGTTATCTATCTACTGAACTTTTAGATAGTTTTGGACTAAATGTTGGTGTGAGTATTCCTGAGAGTCAGGAAGCTGGGAAAATTATAAATAATTATTATTGCTATATTGCTTGTCCTATAAATACAGAAAATTCTGAAGTTGCATCTGTTGGAGATGAAGTGATATTAAGATTATCTGATGGTTCTGAAATTCCAGCTGAAATTTCATATATTGTTCAAGAGAATAAAGATAGAATATTGGTTTTTAGAGTAACAGAAGGTGTTGAAAAACTTGTTGAATATAGAAAAATTTCTTTTGAAATTGTTTGGTGGAGTTATTCTGGATGGAAAATTAGTAATTCTGCTATAGTAGAAGAAAATGATTTATCATATGTATATGTTTCTAAAGCGGGAGTACCTGAAAAAGTATTAGTAAAAGTTTTAAGACAAAATGATACATATTCAATTGTCGAAAATTATACTAATGATGAACTTGTGGAATTAGGATATTCGGTAGATGAAATACAAAATATGTCACAAATAAAATTATTTGATCAAATAATAATAAAAAATGAGTAAAATAGTAAAAAAATATTGTAATTTTTTGTAAAAATGATGTAAAAATGTTACACAAAGATTACAATTTAGAAAAAATAATATAACATTTTTAAAAAAAGTATTGACAATGAAACAAAAAAGAAGGATACTATGTATATGATTATAAAATAACTTTATTACGAATGAAGAGAAAATTATTAGGAGGTTCAAAAAATGGCAGTTGCTGCATTTAAAAAAATTTGGGATTATTTAGTAGGAGAAAACGATGAAGGGATAGATGACGATTACGAAGTTACAGATGCTGCGTATGATTATGGCGAAGAAGAGGATGAAGATACAAATGGCGAAACTTTCAGCGTTTTTAGAAAGAAAAATAGAGATAAAGTTGTAAGTATGCCTCAATCTCAATCAATAAAAATGAAAATACTAAAACCAACTAATTATGATGATGTTGATGGAATAATTAGGGAATTAAAAATAAAAAATGGAATCGTTATGAATTTAGAATATGTAAATAAAGATATTGCTAGAAGAATTATCGATACTGTTAGTGGTGCTGTTACTGCGCTTGATGGTCGTATTGAAAAAGTTTCAAATGCGATATTTGTTGTAGCTCCTTATAATTATGATATAATAAATGAGCCTATTAACAAAGAAAAAAGTGAAAGAACAGGTTTTCTTGGACAAAATAGGTAAACTTTAGGAGGTTTAAAATATGTTAACACCGTTGGATATTGAGAACAAAAGGTTCGGCAGATCTATTAAGGGTTATAATGTTGATGAAGTTGATGATTTTTTAGATGAATTAACTGTTCAATATGAAAGACTATATAAAGAAAATGCAGAACTAAAAGAGCAAGTTGAGGGTTCAAAAAAAGATTTAGAACACTATAGAAGTGTTGAACATACATTACAAAATACATTAGTAATGGCTCAAACAACAGCTGAAGACATAAAGAAAATGGCTCAACAGCAAGCGGATCAGATTATTGCTGAAGCAAATTCTAAAGCAAAAAAATCAGTAGAAGATTTAGATAGACAAGAATTTGAATTAAGAGCAAAGCTTGAAGAAAAGAAAAAAGAATATGAATTATTCAAATCAAAAATGGAAAGATTGTTACTTTCACAATTAGATATGTTAAAAGATGATGAGGAATAAAATTTATATTTACAAAAGAATTGCTTTGATGGCAATTCTTTTTTTGCAAATATTGCTTTTTCATGTTTTTTGTTACAATAGAATTAAATCGGTATTACATTTTCGTAAATCTTATTGACTTATTGTGTATTTAGAATAAAATAAGTATATGGTATAGAGGTGGAAAAATGAGAATTATAGGTGGACAAAAAAGAGGTACCAAATTATATACTTTAGATGGCTATGAAACAACTAGACCAACTTTAGATAGAGTAAAAGAAGCTCTATTTAGTAAAATAAATTTTGATTTAATTGATTCAGTTGTGTTAGATTTGTTTTCTGGAAGTGGAGCTTTAGGATTGGAGTCATTAAGTAGAGGTGCTAAAAAAGCTTATTTATGTGATAATTCTTATAAAGCTCAGGAAATTATTAAAAAAAATATTGAAAAAACTAAACTACAGGAAAAAGCTGTTTTAATAAAAAGAGATTGTTTTTATGCGTTAGAGTATTTTAATAAAAATAAAATTAAATTTGACATTATTTTTCTTGACCCACCGTATAAAACAGATTATAATATAAAAACTATAGAATTAATATTAAAATATAATTTGTTAAATGAAGATGGAAAAATTATAATTGAAACAGATATTGAAAAAGAAATTTTGGAAAATTTAAAAGATTTTCCTTTAGATATTGTAGATATAAAAAAATATGGGAGAGTAACTCTTATATTTGCGAAGCGAAAGGGGTAGCTATGGAAATCTTTGCTTTATTAGAAACTTTAGAAGATATATTAGAAAAAAGTAAAACAGTACCTTTTACAAGCAAAAGTATTGTAAATAAAAATGAACTTTTAGATATTATAAAAGAAGTAAGACTTAAGCTTCCAGATGAGCTTAAACAAGCTAAATGGATAAAAGAAGAGAGAGAAAGAATAATAGCTGAAGCACAAAAAGATGCAGAAGATATTGTAAAAGAAGCTGAAAACAGAATAATTTCTATGATTGATGAACATGAAATTACTAAAAAAGCTTATGAAAAGAAAACAGAAATTATTGCAACAGCTAATGATATTTACAGAGAGTTTTCAAATAATGCCAATAGCTATGCAGATGGAGTTTTGAAAGATGTTGAAGATACAATGCTTAAGCTTTGTGAAACAATTAATAATGTAGAGGAAAGTTTACAAGGAAAGATTGAAACAGTTCAAGAACAAAGAAAACAATTGAAGTAAGCAAATATTTAATGGTGAAGAGATTAGAGGTTAGAAAAATAATTTTAATTTTCTAATTTCTAATCTTTAAATATTTAATAAACAATATGTTTAAGAGGTGTATGAATTGGGAAGAAAGAAAAAAAGAAGCACAGGAAAACAAACTAAAAGAAAAAATAAGAATGTTAAATCTTTTGATTTTGATTTTATAGCAGTAGTAGTTTTGGTTGTTTTAGGAATATTATCTTTTTTAATTATATATTCACAAGCGGGTACTGCAGGTGAAATTTTAAGTCCAGCTTTAGGTGGAATCTTAGGTGGAATAAAATATGTAATTCCATTTGGAATTATAGGTGTAGCATTTGCTGTATATAGAGAAGATGGAAAATATGTTAAAACAAAATTATTACAAGGATTAATCTTTTTAGGATGTCTTGCATCTGTTTTTACTATATATCAGATTTCTATCAATAATATTGATATAACTAAAGGGTTTGATACTGTTGTAGATGCTTCTTATGCACTTGGGCTAACTAATAAAGGAGGAGGAACTATAGGTGCTGTAATTAGTTATCCATTAGTTACTCTATTTGGAGAATTTGGAGCAGCTATTGTTTCTTTTGGGTGTGCAGCGGTATTATTAGTATTTACATTTGGAATTAATATTACAGAAATGATAGAAAATTTAAGAGATAGAATAGATGAATCTCGTGAGATTAGAGAAGAAGTAAATCAAGAAAGAGAAGCTAAAAGAGAAGAAAGAGCTAAAAAGAGAAAAGCTAGAATTGTTGAAGAAGAAACAAGAGAAGAAGCAAAATATAGAAATCAACAAACTGAGCCAGAAATTATTCCTGAAGATCAAATAAGAATTAATTTAGATACAGAACCAGAAGAAAAGCCAAAGAAAAAAGGTGGTATTAAAGGATTACTTAGAAAATCTGATAATACTGCAGAAATAGTAGAGTTGTCAAATCCTAATGAAATAGAGAATAATTTATTTAAAGAACAAGAAATAACAAAAGAAAGTAAAACTCAAGAAGTTTTACAATTAGAACATAATACTATTTCTTTAGAGGATGAAAATTATGAAATACCACCAATTGAACTTTTAAAACAAGGCACAGGAAAAACAAGTAAAGGCGGAAAAAAAGCAGTTACAGATACTGCTGTAAAATTACAAAAAACTTTATATAGTTTTGGAGTATCAGCAAAAGTTGAAAATGTATCAGTAGGTCCTGCTATTACAAGATATGAATTAAAACCAGCAGAAGGGGTTAGAGTAAGTAAAATAGCAAAACTTGCTGATGATATAGCTCTTAACTTAGCTGCTGAAAGTATAAGAATTGAAGCTCCAATTCCAGGTAAACAAGCAGTTGGAATAGAGATTCCAAATATTGAGAAAGAAACAGTTCCTTTAAGAGATGTTATTGAATCAGACGAATTTATTGATGCTGAATCAAGTCTTTCAATGGGATTAGGAAAAAATATAGCAGGTGAGGTTGTTATAGCAGATATAGCTAAAATGCCCCATGTTTTAATTGCTGGTTCTACTGGATCAGGTAAATCTGTATGTATTAATACTTTAATTACAAGTATTTTATATAAATCAAAACCTAGTGAAGTAAAGCTTTTAATGGTTGACCCAAAAGTAGTTGAATTATCAGTTTATAATGGAATTCCACATTTACTTATTCCAGTTGTTACAGATCCAAAAAAAGCTGCTGGAGCTTTGGCATGGGCTGTTCAAGAAATGGAAAAAAGATATCATTTATTTGCTGAAAAAGGTGTTAGAGATTTAAAAGGTTATAATAAAGCAATGCGAAATGAAACATTAGGAAGATTACCACAAATTGTAATTATAATTGATGAGTTGGCAGATTTGATGATGGTTGCTCCAAAAGATGTTGAAGATGCAATTTGTAGATTAGCACAAAAAGCAAGAGCTGCAGGAATGCATTTAGTTATAGCTACACAAAGACCTTCTGTTGATGTAATCACAGGTATAATTAAGGCAAATATTCCATCTAGAATAGCATTTGCAGTTTCTTCACAAATAGATTCAAGAACAATTTTAGATATGGCTGGAGCAGAAAAATTACTTGGTAAAGGTGATATGTTATTTTATCCAATTGGTTCATCAAAACCAGTTAGAGTACAAGGATCTTTTATTTCAGATCAAGAAGTAGAAAATGTAGTTGGATTTATAAAATCAAAAGCAAATGTTAAATATAATGAAGATATTATAGAACAAATTGAAAATGCAAATAAATCTGATAAAGAAAGAGATGAAGAAAATGACACAGAAGATGATGCAGATGAATACTTAAATGATGCAATCGAATGTGTTATAGAGCTTGGACAAGCTTCAACATCATTTATTCAAAGAAAGTTTAAAGTAGGATATGCAAGAGCAGGAAGAATTATTGACCAAATGGAGGCAAGAGGTATAATTTCTGGGTATGAAGGAAGTAAACCAAGAAAGGTTCTTATGAGTAAAGAAAGATGGCAAGAGCTTAATATGAGTCCAGCAGTTGGTGAGTCAGAAGAATTTGACTCAGAAGAAGAAGAGGATTAAAGGAGAAATTTTTTATATATGAAATTATTTTCAAAAGACAATGATTATAATTTAATATTAGAAAAAATTTTAGATTCAAAGTATTTTTCTTCAAATTCTAAAAGTTTACTTTTAAGCATGGTATATAAAATTGAAAATTTTTATACTGATTATCAAAAAGTTAAAAATATAAATAAAACGAAAGAAGAATTTTTAGAGAAGATAATTGATACTATAAAAAAATATTGTGATAATATAAAATTAGTCGAACCTGATTCAAAAGATGCTAAAATTTTAAAAGATAATAATGTTTTAGCATTAACAAATGAAAGGGAAAGAAGTATATTGTCATATCCAACAGAAATAGCATTATTATATGCTATTTCTGATGTATTACCAAAGTATTTTTATATTCCGGAAAACTTTATTTTAAAAAATTCGTTTCAAAATATGTTAGTAAATGGATATAATCAAAATAATGTAGAAGTATTATCTGATTTTAATGGATGGTCTTGGGATATAAATGTAAAATTAAAAAATAATTTAATGGATAATTTAATTTATCAGAACTTGGTAATAATGTTTGGAATAAATTTTATGGATGATTGGATGGAATGTTCTAGTATTCAAAAAAATCCAATGCAAGAAGTAAAAAAAGAATTTTTAGGAACGAAATATTTTGATATACTTTGTAAATATCTATATAATAATTCAAATGAAAAAGAAAAAAAGAGAATAGATAAGATTATAGAAAGAAAAAAAATTGAATATGATAAAATTTCAAATAAATCCGAATTTTTTAATGAAATTACAGCTAAAAAATTAACATATTTAAAACAACTAGAAAAAATTGATATTTTATTAAATGATAAAGAAAAATTAATGAAAAAATATATTTCAGTTAATTTAAAACTTGATGAGAGAAAAAAGTTTAAAACAGTAAATTCATATAGAAAAACGCTTGAATTAAAAAGAGAAGAGTATTTAAAACAAATAAATTTTTTAGGAAATTTGATGAAACCTGTAAACTTCATAAATTATAAAAAAGAACTAGAGGATTCTATTAAATTTTCAGAATATCAAAATCCAGATGAAATAAATGAAAATCTCCAAATTGAATTTGTAAAAGCATTAGAAAGAGTAATAGATTTTATAGAAGATTCTGAAGAAATTATAGATTATATTTATAAATTAAGATATTATAAAAATTTATATATTAATGAAAATACAAAAATTTCAGATATAAAAAGTATAAATATTGATAGATTACTAAAAAAATTAATACTTAAAGGATGTAATAGAGAAAAACCAGTTATTAGGAAAATTGTTTCAAATTTAGATATTAATTGTGAAATTATAAAAACTATTTTAGATACGAAAATTATTGATTTACAAGAAATAAAATTTGAAGTTATAGTAAAAGATAAAAATTTGTTAGTAAAAGTATATGAAGAAGAGGTTTATGAGAAAGAATTTGAAGTAGAATATGAAAATTCAAAAAAAGATATTTTAATAAAACAAAATAAGATGTTTAAATTATTTGTTTAAATTTAATTATACTATTTTTACGTATGATAAAGATTATATTAAGAAAGGAATAATTTGTATGAAAGTTACTTTTCTAGGAGCAGCAAAGACTGTAACAGGATCAAATCATTTAATAGAAGCAGCAGGAAAAAAATTTTTAGTTGACCTTGGAATGTATCAGGGAAAAATAACAGAGGAATTAAATAATGAAGCACCATTTTTATTTAATCCAGATGAAATAGATTTTGTTTTACTTACACATGCGCATATTGATCATTCTGGAAGAATTCCTAAATTGTATAATGAAGGATATAGAAATCCTGTTTATGCAACAAAAGCAACTTGTGATTTATGTTCAATAATGTTACCAGATAGTGGTCATATTCAAGAAACTGAAACTGAATGGAAAAATAGAAAAAGATTAAGAGAAGGTAAAGAACCTGTTTTACCTATGTACACAGCAGAAGATGCAGAAAAATGTTTAGAAATTTTTAAACCAGTTGGTTATGATGAAATAGTAGATATAGATGATAATATTAGTGTTAGATTTAATGATGCAGGTCATATGCTAGGTTCTGCCATTATAGAAATTTGGGCAACTGAAGATGGAAAAACAACAAAAATTGTTTTTTCAGGAGATATAGGAAATAATGATTTACCTTTATTAGATTCTCCTACAATGATAGGAAGCGCTGATTATGTTGTTATGGAATCTACATATGGAAATAGGCTTCATGTAAGAAATGAAGAAAAAGCAGAAACTTTTTTAAATGTTGTATCTGAGACTTTAGACAATGGAGGAACAGTTGTAATTCCTTCATTTGCAGTTGGTAGAACACAAGAAATCTTATATGAAATAGATAAATTAAAAGAAGAAAAAAGTGTAGAAGATAAAGAATTTGCTAGAAAATATAAAATTTTAATGAAAGCAGATGTTTATGTTGATAGTCCTTTAGCGATTTCTGCAACAGAAATTTTTAAGAAAAATACAGAATTATTTGAAGATGATATTCAAGAAAAAATAAAAAGAGGAGATAATCCGCTTGAATTTCCAGGATTACATTTTACTGTAACGGCTGATGAATCTAAAGAATTAAATAATATGGATAAACCTTGTATTATTTTATCAGCAAGTGGTATGTGTGATGTAGGTAGAATTAAACATCATTTAAAACATAATTTATGGAAACCTACAAGTACAATTCTTTTTGTTGGATATCAGGCACCTGGAACTTTAGGAAGAAGTATAATAGATGGTGCTAAAAAAGTAAAAATATTTGGAGAAGAAATTGCAGTTAATGCAAGAATAGAATATATTGAAGGTTACTCAGGACATGCTGATCAAGAATGGCTTTTAAATTTTGTATATTCATTTAGGAATCCACCAAAACATATATTTTTGGTTCATGGTGAAGAAGATTCTGAAAAAGAATTGAAACAGAAGATTGAAGAAACAGCTGAAATTAAAGTAACAATGCCATCTTTGGGTGAAACATATAATTTAGATGGAACAGATACTCCAAAACTTGAACTTAGCGAAGAAGATCAGGCTCATTATGAGAAAATGATAAAACGTTATGAAGTTTTAGATAATATTGATAATTTAATGGAAAAAATGCTTGATATGGAAAGTGCAGTTAAAGAAAATAAATTAGTTACAAATGATGAAGAAATTGAAACTTTAAGTAAGCGTGTAAAAGAGTTGCAGAGTCATATTGATAACTTATTAAAATAAACTATAATTGAAAGGATTATAAAAATATGGATAAATTTATTAATGATGCTATAGTTGGAAATCAGACTGTTACTGCTAGCTTTTCTAAGAAAGGAGAACTTTTAAGGCTTTTTTATCCACAAATTGATTATAAACAATTTGTTGAGCAAATGCATGTTGGAGTTAAAGTAAATGATTCTGCACTAGTTTATTTACATGCTGATGTTAATAATATTTATATGCAAAGTTATATAGAAAATACTAATATTCTACAAACAGAAATATTAAATACATATTTTGATTTAAGAGTTTTACAAACAGATTATGTTCCAATTAAAGAAAATATTTTAGTAAGAAAATTTCTTTTTAAAAATGAAAGTGATAAACCTTTAAATATAGATTTATTAGTATATTCAAAAATTTTAACAAATATTAATAATGATACATGTGGATATATAAAAAATGATACATTAATACAATATAATCATGATTATTCTGTGTGCTTATTTTCAAAAGAAAAATTTTCTGCTTATCAAATAAATGGTTCTTCTAATAATTTTATGTCAGGAGTTATAGGGGGAAAAGACTATATAGGACTTTCTTCAGATTCTAGTGTAAGTTATAATTTAGGAGAAATTAAACCTGGTGAAACAGTATCAAAATGTTTATATATTTTGATAAATGATAATAAAGAAAAAAATGTTTTAAATGATTTAGATAGAGAAATTGAAAGAATAAGAAAAATTGATGAAAAAGATTTATTTGAATATACAGAAAAATATTGGAAAAAGTTTGTAAAAGAACATGATAAATTAGGAATTGAAAAATCAAAAATAAGTGATAAAATAAAAAATATTTATAAAAGAAGTATATTACTTTTTCCACTTCTTCAAAATAAAGAAACAGGTGGAATCTCTGCTGGTATGGAAATAGATGAATATAAACAAAAAAGTGGAAGGTATTCATATTGTTGGACTCGAGATGCTGTTTTTATAACTAAAGGCTTAGATATAGTTGGAATGTATGATGAAACAACAAAATTTTATGAAATATTTTGTAAAAAAACTCAAAGTAGAAACGGAATGTGGGAGCAAAGGTTTTATACTGATGGAAGATTAGCTCCTGCATGGGGATATCAAATTGATGAAACAGCAAGTGTTATTATTGGAATTTATGATCATTACTTAAGAATAAAAGATAAGTCATTTTTAAAAAATTGTTTAAAAATGTGTGAAAAAGCAACTGATTTTTTACAAAAATATGTAAATGACATTATAGAAGGAAAAAATAAAATGCAGAAAAGTTATGATTTATGGGAAATGTATGAAGGAACTTCTTTTTATTCAATGGCCGTTATTTTTTCTGCATTTGATAGAATGCTTAAAATAGATAAGATTGTAAAACCTTTATTTGAAGAAAACAATAGATTAAAAGTTGAAAGTATAAATAAAAGAGATAAAATCTTAGAGGAATTAATTGTTAAAGTAAAAGATTATTCTTTAAGAAAATTTTATGATGATGATAAAAAAACGTTTGTTAGAAATACTGATGATAGAAAAATTGATATAAGTATTTTAGGAGCTGTAACTCCATGTGAAATGTTAAAACCTAAAGAGAGAATTGTTTTAAATACAATTGAAAAAATTAATATGACTTTAAGAACATATACAGGGGGATATGTAAGATTTGAAGAAGATACATATATGGGTGGATATAATCCATGGCCTATAGCCAATCTTTGGATGGCTTTATACCATATAGAAGCAGGTGATAAAGCTCAGGCAGTAGAAAACTTTAATTTTGTAGTAAAAACAGCAACAACGCATGGCTTCTTAGGAGAACAAGTTGATAATGTTAAGATGGAAGCAAATTGGATTATAGGTTTAGCTTGGAGTCATGCAATGTTTTTAATTGTTCTAGAAAAACTGAAAGGAGAGATCTTTTGAAATCAAAAACAATCTTTGTTTGTAGCAGTTGTGGATATGAATCTCCAAAATGGATGGGAAAATGTCCGGCTTGTAATGAGTGGAATACTTTTTATGAGGAGAAAGATGTTACAAAATCAGGAACAAAAGATAAGAAAAAAGAAGGTTCTCAAGTAATTCAGCTAAATAAAGTTGAGAAAAAAGAAAGTTCAAGAATAAAAACAGGAATAGAAGAATTAGATAGAGTTTTAGGTGGAGGATTTGTGACAGGTTCTCTTACTCTTTTAGGAGGAGAACCAGGAATAGGCAAATCTACACTTATTTTACAGATTTGTGACAATATAAAAGTTGATGGAAAAATTCTTTATGTTTCTGGTGAAGAATCAGCAGAACAGATAAAAATAAGAGCAGATAGATTAGGTGTAAATAAAGATAATTTAATGTTTTTATCTGAAACAGATATAGAATTAGTTGAAAATCAGATTGAAAAGCTAGAACCAGAATTTGTAATAATAGATTCAATACAAACGATGTATTCAGATGAAATAACATCTAGTTCAGGAAGTGTTTCACAAGTTAGAGAAATAACAAGTAGAATCATGAAAATGTGTAAGCAAAATGCAATTACTACTATAATTATTGGACATGTTACAAAAGAAGGAAATATAGCAGGTCCAAGAGTTCTTGAACATATGGTAGATACTGTTTTATATTTAGAAGGCGAGAGATATTTTTCATATAGAATTTTAAGAGGAGTTAAAAATAGATTTGGTTCAACAAATGAGATTGGAATGTTTGAAATGGCTGATGAAGGATTAATGGAAATAAAAGATCCTTCTTCGATTTTAGTTTCAGACAAGGAAAATTCTGATGCTTCGGGAACAGTTGTTACTGTTAGTGTTGAAGGAACAAGACCTCTTTTAGTTGAGCTTCAAGCATTGGTAACTCAAAGTTTTTTTGGAATGCCTAGGAGAAATGCAATAGGAATTGATTATAATAGACTAACATTATTAGCTGCTGTATTAGAAAAGAAATTACGAATAAGTTTAGGTAATCAAGAT
>CALXVK010000004.1 GCA_944391975.1 uncultured Clostridia bacterium | reverse complement strand
AATACTAAATGCAATTCCATAAACTAACTTTTTATATTTTGAGTAAAACTCTTCAAATATAGATTTATTATCTAGTTTCATTCCGCAAAAGAATTTTTTCAATTCATCTTCATCAATTTCTGCCATTTTTATCCCCTTATATCAATATTAATATTTAGACGTTTTAAGTTTAGATTTTAGTTGGCTTTTCTAAATTATTTTCATTATAACATAGTTTTTATTTTTAATATATAAAAAGATTGCCTTTTTTGGCAATCTCATAAATTTTTCTATTCCATATAATCTTCAAAATTTTCATTAACATTTTCTATTTTATATTCAGATAAATCAGGAACTTTTACATCCTCATCTGTTACTACATTAAATTCATAATTATATGAAATAACAGTATCATTTATTTCTTTTACTATATCAGTTCCAGTAATAAAACTTTTTTCGGAATCCCTATTAATTTCTTTTATAACTAATCCTGTTTCTTTGTCAATCCAAATTTCCCATCTTTTATTTCTATCAAATTGACTTGTTAATACATAGTACTCTTTATTTGATCCATAATTATCTGTATAAATTGACATAAAAAAAGCTTTTCCCATATTTGCAACTATTGAATTTCTCTCTTCAGTCCCGAATCTACTCCATTTAATGTTATCCTTTTTATTAAAAGCCTCTACTATATCCCCATGTTTAATAGTTACAACTTTATTTATATCATCTATTTCAATTATTTCATTAGAATCCACTTCACCATATTTTAAAAACTGTGTCTGTATTTTGTCGTCTGAATAAATTTGAGATATCTGCTTATACTTACCATCTTTATAATATAATTTTAAAATAGCCACTTTTTCATCATCTAAAATTTGTTGTTGCTCAAAATACATATTTTCTGATTCTAAATTTTTACTTGCTTTATTCATTATAGAACTAATTTTTATAAATTTAATAACATAATAAATTACGGCAATTAGTACTATAATTCCAATTGCTATAAAAAAAGCTTTAATTCTACTTTTTCTTCTAACTTTTTTTAAATAATCAATTTCTTTTTTCTGAGTACTCTGATTTTCTTCAATATCTTTTTTTATATCTTGAAGTCTTTGTCTACATTTTTCACACTCACTTAAATGTTTCTCTACTAATTTTTTGGATTCATCATTCAAAGTCTTATCAACATATCCGAGTAATAAATCTTGAACAATTTCACATTCAGTTTTTTTCTCCATCCTTATTTACCTCCCTTATTTTTTGCTTAGCACGATAAAAATTAACTCTTGCCCAATTAGCTGTTTTTCCTAAAATCTCACCAATTTCTGTAAAATCTAGATTACCAATCATTCTTAAATATATTAATTCTCTTGATTTTTCATCTAATTTCTGTATATCTTTAAATAATTTTAATTTATCTTCTTTTTCAAAAACAATATCTTCAACCGTTTTAGTCTCTTGTAAATTTTCTATTTCTTGGATTGGGATATTTATTTTTTTCTTTTTTAATTCTTTATACCAAAGATGTTTAGCAATTTGACATAGCCATACAGATACTTTACACTCTCCTTTAAATTTATTTATCTCTTTTACAGCAATTGCAAAAGTCTCTTGTGTCAATTCTTCTGATAGATCTTCATTATCTGTTAAGCAGAATAAATACTTATATACTGTATTTGAATGCATTTTATATATTTCTTCTATATTCTGCATAACTTTATCCTCCTTCTATCTAATAAGAGATTTTATTTTTTATTTTATTACACTTTTTTTAAAATTTTTTATATATTAAAAAATAGCAAACAAAACTTATAATTGTTTTATTTGCCATTTCCATAAAAATTATATCAGTGATTTTTAATTTTTTCAATAAATTTTAGTAATATCCACAGCTTTTCTACTTTTTGTGAAAATATATTTTTGTTTTAAAAACCAGTTTTTGGAAGTACTTTTATTTCTTCTTTTTCTATTTCAGGTTGTTTTTGGTTTGTTAATTTTATTTCTAATACATCATTATCAATTACTTTAAAGGTTATCTTCTCTTCATTTAAAATATAATTTTCTAGAGTTTTAACTTCTTGTAATATGTAGTTTTTATCAACCCTTAAATCACTACTCTGAGCTTCTCCATTTTCATCTGTTACTAAAGTTTCAATAACTTCTCCACTACTACTATCAATAATATTAAATTCAACTCCTTTTAAAGCTTCTCCTGTATCAAAATCTGTTTTTATTATTTTTACTTTTCCTTTTTTCACTTCATTTTCTACATTTATTTCTATAATCTCATTATCTAGAACATTAAACGAAATTTCTTCTTCACTTAAAATATATTCTTCTAATGTTTTTACTTCCTTTAATACATAGTTAATATCTACTCTTAAATCACTACTTTGAGCTTCCCCATTTTCATCTGTTTTTATAGTTTCTAAGATTTGTCCGGTGTCTTTATTAATAATATTAAATTCTACTCCGCTAATAGGTTTATCAGTTTCTGAATCAGTTTTTATAACTTTTATTTTACCCCTTTTTATTGTATTTCCAATTATAATTTCCGAATTTTCATTATAATTTATAGTTATAACATTATCTTTTATTTCATCTAAAATATAATTTTCACCTGTTTCAACTTCTGTTAAAATATATTTTCCTTGATAAAGATTATTAAAATTTAAAACTCCATTACTATCAGTCACTCCAGTTGCTTCATAACTTCCATCTTCACTTTTTAATGTAAAACTTACACCTTCAATTGGAATCTCAGTTTCATCATCTATCTTTATAACTTTTAGACTCCCTGTATTTGTAGATATATTTAAATCTGTACTTATATTTTCATCTCCATAAGTTCCATATGTTACAACATAATTTTGCATTCCAGCTGGTGCTTCACCATAAAAAATTGGATATGTTTCACATTTTCCTAAAATATTTATAGTTCCATTTAAATTTGAAGTTAATTTATCTGTTGGCACAAGAATTCTAAAAATTTCACCATTAGAAAATGTATTTTTAGCACTATTTCTAATATCTGCAACATAAGTTCCTTCTGGTAAATTGCTTATTGAAACTATAAACTGTGACATATTTACACTAGAACTCACTTTATAATCCTGATAATAATATCCATTCGCATCTAAAAATCCATTTACTTTTGAAACACTCATTGTTCCCATAGATTTTGTATCTGTTCCATTAAAACCTATATTAACTAAATTATTTAAAACATTCATCATCTGTTCACCAGTGCTATCTCCAGGAATAGCTGAATAATATGATAGGTTTGATTCACCTAAAACACAATATACTGCAAATTTTGTTACAGCATATGCATCAAAATCATTACTTAATCCCATTTCTGCAGCTGATTTATATGGCCAACCATTTTTTACTACTCTCCAAACTGCATCATTATTAATTAAACTATTTATATTAACTGTGTATTCTGATGTTTCTGCACCAGGTAAATCTTTATTCATACAATATGTTGGAAAAAATGTACCTGATTTATTATAATACCCAACAATAGAACATACTATTGGAGTTGAATATCCTCTATCTTCTCTAAAATATTGTAAATGCTGATCTGCATTACCAATTTTAACTAAATCAGCAGATTGTATTTCTAATGCAAAACAATTAATTCCCACATTAAATAGCAATATTACTATTGCAAAAATTATAATTATTTTTTTTACCATGTTTAATTTTGTATGATAAATCATACTCTCCTTTCTCAATTATTCATATTTAACACCTCTTACACAAAGTCTATATGCATCTCTATTTTCAATGCATGTAATAAGTGTAATTCTATCTTCTTCTGTATTTTCAATAACTGTCCAATCTGTTTCATATATTACTAAAATTTCATCAATTTTATATTTATATTCATTTTCATTTATAAGATAATAAATTTCATCTCCGATTTCTAACTCTTTTACTCTTGAAAAATAATTAACATCATATCCTCTATTATGAGCTGCTAAGCAAATATTACCACTCTCTTTTTTAGATTCTTCAAAATGACCTATATATTTATTTAAAGTTTGACTATCAGTTCCTTCAGCAATCTCTGCATATAAATCTATTTTTGGAATTTTTAAAGCCCAAGCATATTTATTTAAATTTTCATAATTAAGAATACTTGAATTATTATTTAATTTTGAAGTATCTTCATTATTAACTATATTTTCTATATTCTGGGAAATTGTTATATCATTGATTTTTGAATTTGAATTAAATTTTGAAGAAATAAATTTTGAAATTGAGAAACTAATTAAAAAGATTAGACAACAAATAAAAAAACTTAGAAAATTAATTTGAAGTTTACTATATTTACTAAAACAATATATCACCTCCTTATTATTTATTTTTTAACGGAAATTTTGATAAGAACTTATCATAAGAATTTTTAAAGAATTGCAAAGGCATTGCAATTAAGAATAATTGCCATTATATTAATATAATTTTTCTTTTTTGTCAATATTTTTTTCAAAATTAATAGTATTTTAAGGAAAAGTATGATATAATGCAAACGGAAAATAATAACATTTTCCAAATTCAAATAAAGGAGGCGGCTATACAATTGACAAAAATAGATGAAAAGCTTGCAGACAGCAAATTATTAATTCTGTATATTTTGCAAAAAATTAATAAGCCTGTTAGTTATAAAGAACTTTTAGAGCTTGTTATTTCAACTGCAGATATGAATTATTTTGATTTTCAACAATTTTTAATTGATTTGCTTGAAGACAAATTTATTTTGAAATATGTTCAAGATGATAAAGAAATAATTGAACTAACTGCTGACGGAAAAAATGCCTTAGATCTTACAATTGATATGCTACCAGGAATTTTAAAATTAAATGTAGATAAAAAATTTAAAGAAAATTTTAATAAAATAAAAGATGAACTTTCAGTTTTTGCAGAATATACACCAATAACAGAAAATGATTTTTCAGTTAAATGCAAAATAGTTGAAAATAACGCAACAATTTTTAATTTAGAGGTAAATGCTGGTTCAAAAGAAAATGCTAAAAATATAGTTAACAACTGGAATAAAAATGCAAATCAAATATATCCAGAAATTTTGGAAATTTTATCTAGAAACTCTCGGAGAAGAGCAAAAATAAAGAACATAGATTGTCTATGTTCTTTATTTATTATTTATTGCACTTTATTACCTAGTTGCATTATATAATATAATTCCTGTGGCTACTGCTGCATTTAAACTTTCTGTTTTTCCCTTCATTGGAATTTTTATTCTTTCATCAGCTATATCTAAAACTCCGTCTACTTACTCCATTTGCTTCATTTCCTATAACAACGGCAGATTTCTTATAATCCACATCATAAATTGTTTTATCTGTTTTTAAATCAGTTGCATAAACTTTTATTTTATGTTTTTTCAATTCTTTTATTGTATTTTCCAAATTAGAAACTTCAATTATATTTACTCTATATACTGCTCCCATAGTTGAACGCACTACTTTTTGATTATAACAATCAACTGAATTTTTTTGAACAATAATTTGATCTAATCCGAACACTATCTGCTGTTCTAATAATTGTTCCCATATTTCCTGGATCTTGAATATTATCTAAAATCAAAAATAAATTTTCTTTATAATTTAATTCATCTGATTTATTTTTCTCTACTACAGCTAAAATTCCTTGAGGTGTTGTAACATCTGTTAAAAGCTTAAAAAGCTTACTATCTACATATACAACATTTTCTTTTGCAAGCTCATATAATAAATCTTTTTTTATTGTATCTCCTAAAAATTCTTCACAAATAATTATAGTTTTAAGTTTAACTTTTTCTTCAATCGCCTCTTCTATCATTTTTAGGCCTTCTACTATAAACTCATTATATTCATCACGATATTTTTTTTCTTTAAGTTTTCTTATATGTTTTATTAAATTATTATCTTTACTAGATATTACTTGCATAAACTCCTCCAGTTCTAATTTTAACCTTTTTATTTAGTATTTATTTTTTTTTGGGTTTTATTCTTTAATTATTTAACCTAATTTTTACTTCATTATTATCAATTCATATTCTGAATTTCCAAGCCCAATTTTTTCTCCATGCTCAATTTGGCTTTCCCAATTCGTATCTGGATGATTAATATGGAAATGATCATGACCTTCTACTCTTTTCCTTATATTTTCACCTAACGCACTATTTTGAAATACTTCTTGTTTATTTACTAAATCTGCACATGCTTTATCTAATGCAACCATATCAAATGAAGCTAACATTCCAATATTTGGAACAATTGGTGCATCATTTTCTGCATGGCAATCACAGTTTGGTGAAACATCACAAATTAAACTAATATGAAATTGTGGTCTATCTTTTACAACTGCTAATGCATATTCAGCCATTTTTCTATTTAAGATATCTGCTGCTTCATCATTTGGTGATTCAATTGCATCAAAATTACAAATTCCTATACATCTACCACAACCAACACATTTGTTATGGTCTATTACAGCTTTTCCTTCTTCGTTATAAGAAATAGCCCCATGTGCACATATTTTTATACATTGTTTACATTTTTTACAATTTTCTAAAATAACTTCAGGCTTTCCACTACTGTGCATTTCCATTTTTCCTGCTCTTGAACCGCAACCCATTCCTATATTTTTGATGGCTCCACCAAATCCAGTTCCTTCATGACCTTTAAAATGATTTAAAGATATAACTATATCAGCATCCATAATAGCTCTTCCAATTTTTGCTGTTTTTACATATTCACCATCAATATTAACATAAGATTCATCTGTTCCTTTTAATCCATCTGCTATAATTACATGACAACCTGTTGAAAATGGACTAAATCCATTGACATATGCTGCATCTAAATGATCTAAAGCATTTTTTCTTCCACCAACATATAAAGTATTGCAATCAGTTAAAAATGGTTTTCCACCTAATTCTTTCACAACATCTACTACTACTTTTGCATAATTTGGTCTTAAATAAGCCAAATTTCCTGGTTCTCCAAAATGAATTTTAATTGCTACATATTTATTTTTAAAATCAATATTTTCAATTCCTGCTTTTTTTATCAATTTTTCTAATTTTTGTAATAAATTATATCCTGGTTTTGCTCTAAAGTCTGTAAAATATACTTTTGATTTTTCCATAATCTTACCTCTTTCAATTTTTATATAAATACTGTTGTATTGTATAACTTTTTTTTAGTTTTGGCAATAATTTTATTAAATAATATATAACTCCTATATCCGTCAAAAGAGGCACTTCTAAAAAGCACTAATAATCATCAAGCTTTTCCAAAGTGTCCCTAAAAGATTGAAAGTTGTGGAACAATTTTTGTGCCGTGGAACAACGTCCCCCTTGGCACACTTATTTATAATTTGCATCATTTAACCCTTCCAAAAAGTCTTTAACTTCTTCTAATACATTATTACCAATTAATTTAAATGTAAAATATGGATTAACACTTGGTGAAAATCTTATTCTATTTTTATATTTCATAATTAATTTATTAATTATTTCCATATCAAATAAATCTTTATCAACATGAAATACAACATTACTACCCTTTTGTGCAATTTTAAGTACCGCTTTTTGTCTTGCTATATTTCTAATATTAGATATTGCTAATAAATTTTCTATCTCATCTGGTACTCTTCCATATCTATCTTTAATTGCATCTCTTACATTTTGAATATCTTCTAAATTTTTACATAAAGCTATATCTTGATATACTTCAATCTTTTGATTAGAATCTGAAATAAATTCATCTGGTATATAACTTGATATATTTAAATCAATCTGAACATCAACTTCTTCTACTTGTTCTTCTCCTCTAATCTCTTTTACAACCTCATCTAAAAGTTTACAATACATATCATATCCGACCTGTTCCATATGTCCATGTTGCATTTCTCCCATAAGACTTCCAGCACCTCTAATTTCTAAATCACGCATTGCAATTTTAAATCCAGAGCCAAATTCTGTAAATTCTTTAATAGCTTTAAGTCTTTTATCTGCTTCATCTGATAAAGCCTTATTTCTTCTGTAAGTTATATAAGCATAAGCTTGTGTATTAGAACGACCAACTCTACCTCTAATTTGATAAAGCTGAGCTAAGCCCAATCTGTCAGCATTTTCTACTATAATAGTATTAGCATTAGGAATATCAATTCCTGATTCTAAAATTGTTGTACAAACTAAAACATCAATTTTTCTTTCAACAAAACTTTCCATTATATCTTCTAACATACTTCCAGACATTTTTCCATGAGCAAATTCAATTCTTGCTTCTGGGATAAGTTTTCTTAAATTATTAGTTTTAGCTTCAATAGTTTCAACTTGATTTGATAAATAAAATACTTGACCATTTCTTTCTAATTCCTTAGTTATTGCTTCTTTAATAACTTCTTCATCATATTCTAAAACATAAGTCCTAACTGGTTTTCTATCTTGAGGTGGTTCATAAATTACAGACATATCTCTCATACCAACTATAGACATATGAAGAGTTCTTGGAATTGGAGTTGCAGTCATTGTCAAAACATCAACATTTTTCTTATATTCTTTTATTTTTTCTTTTGCTTTTACACCAAATCTATGTTCCTCATCTATTATAAGCAATCCTAAATTTTTAAATTTTACATCTTTGCTAAGTAATCTATGTGTTCCAATTAAAATATCAATTTCACCTAATTCTAATCTTTTTATAATATCTTCTTGCTCTTTTTTAGTTCTAAATCTATTTATTACTTCTACTCTAATTGGATATTCTTTCATTCTATCTTTAAAACTTTCATATTGTTGATTAGATAAAACTGTTGTAGGAGCCAAATATGCAACTTGTTTTTGATCCATACACGCCTTAAATGCCGCTCTAATTGCAACTTCTGTTTTACCATATCCAACATCTCCACAAAGAAGTCTATCCATAGGTTTATCTTTTTCCATATCTTTTTTTACTTCTGCTATGCATCTTAATTGATCATCTGTTTCTTCATATGGAAAACTATCTTCAAAATCTTTTTGCCATGTTGTATCTTTTGAAAAAGCAAAACCTTTTGTTTTTTGCCTTATTGCATAAAGTTCAATCAATTCTTCTGCTACTTGTCTTAAATTAGATTTTACTTTTGCTTTTGTTTTTTCCCAATCTTTAGAACCTAATGAATTAATTTTTGGTTCTTTTCCTTCTGCTCCTATAAATTTTCTTATATTATCCAAAGAATTTGTAGGAACATATAAAATATCGTCACCTTTATATTTTATTTTTATATAATCTTTAATAATACCATCTGCTTTAATTGTATTAACACCTATATATTGTCCTATTCCATGTGTTTTGTGCACAATATAATCTCCTATTTTTAAATCAGAAAAAACTACTGTTTCTCCTTCTTTAAAAGCTGATGGTAATCTTTTTCTTTTTGGTTTTGCTTCAAAAAGTTCCTCAAGTGATACAACATATAAATTTAGCTCATAGTTTTCAAAACCACTACTTAAAGCCCCAGGTAGTATATTTACCCTACCTAGAGCTAAGTCATCATCTTCTTTTATAAGATCATTTTGTATATTATGTTCATATAATATATCAGAAATCTTTCTACTTGTATCTTTATTTCCACCAAGGACTATTGTTTGTCTTCTAGATTTAATTGCTTCCTGTAATTCCTTAAACAATAAATCCATTGTACCACGAAAAAAGTTGACCTCCCTATAGCTAAAGCTATATCCGTTTCTTTTTGCATGCATACTTTGTTTATCAACATACCCTATATCTTGTTTTTCAAGATATACTGTTTGTTTAGATTCTATTTTTCTACAGAAATCATAATAATCATCCATGTCCATCAAGACATCTGGAATTACTTTATTTTTTTCAAGCAAATCTCTTTTTAAGTGTTCATTATCTTTTGCAATATTTTCAGCTCTGTTTTTGATTTTTTCTATCTCATCTAAAAATATTACTGTATTTTCTGGAAGGTAATCAATTAAAGTATCAAATTCTTGATAAAATGAATTAAAATATTTATCTATTTTAGTTAAATACTGATTATCTTTAATTAATTTAACATCTTCTTCAACTTTTTCTCTAACTGTTTTACTATATGATTTATCTAAAATTCTATCACATATTTTATTAATATCATCATCTAATAAAAATTCAAATGCTGGATAAATTGTTACTTCTTTTAGATTTTCTTTAGATCTTCCAGAGTTTATATCAAACTCTCTTATTGAATCTATTTCATCTCCCCAAAGCTCAATTCTTATACCAGTTTTAGTAGATGTTGCAATATCTACTATTCCACCTCTTATACTAAATTGACCTTTTCCTTCAACTGTATCATATCTCTCATATCCTAAAGTGATTAAAGCATTCTTAATTTTTTCTAAATCAATTTCATCACCTGTTTTGATTGAAATTAGATTTTTATATAAGCTATTTTTAGTAATCATTTTTTGCATTACAGCTTCAATTGTTGTAATAATTATAGGTGCTTTTCCTGAAACTATATCATTTAAATTACTTATTCTTTCTTGCAAAATATCTTTGCTTTCTGCAATATAATCAAAACTAATTATATCTCTTTTTGGAAATGATCTTATATGATCATCAAAAAATCCAAAATCTTTTCTTATTCTTCTGGCTTGCATTTCATTATATGTTATTATGCATATAGGTTTATCTGTATAAAATTTAGTTGCATACGCCATATGAACTTTACCTACTTCAGTAAGACCTGAAAGCATAATAGGTGTTTTTCCTTTGTTTACATCAAATAAATAATCATTGTATTTTTTTACATTAGGAACAACTTTTATTATAGAGTTCATATTTTTTCAACTCCTTTTTATTACTATTATTAGTAATATATTATATTTATTCTAACTTTTTATATTTTTTTAAACAACGTTTAATATTATATAACAATTTAAAGCTAATTGCAAGAAAATAACGTCACTTTTGTGACGTTATTTATGGTATTATTTATATTATTTTAATTGTTCTAATAAATCATCCTTATCTGTTACTCCTATAAAAGTTTTTAAAAGTGTTCCATTTTCAAAAATCATAATTGTTGGTATACTCATAACATCATATTTCATTGCTAATTCTTGATTATTATCTACATTTATTTTTCCAACTTTTACTTTTCCTTGCAACTCTTCTGCAATTTCATCAATAATTGGTGACATCATTTTACATGGCATACACCAATCAGCATAAAAATCTAATAAAACCTTTCCTTCTGATTTTAAAACTTCTTTTTCAAAATTTTCTTCTCCTATTTTTAAAACACTCATATTCATATTCTCCTTTAATTTATTTTGATATAATTATTATAATATTATACATTTAAGTTTTCTCTCACATAATTAATTGCTTGCAATCCTGCTTTTGTTCCTTCATAAACAGATTTTGAAACTTGCAATAGATTTCCTGTACAATCTCCACATGCATATATTCCAGCAACATTTGTCTCCATATTCTCATTTACTATAATTTTATTATTTTTTGTTATAATTCCTAATTTTTTTGCAAAATCATTTCCATCAGCTGTACCAAGTGCAATAAATATACCGTCTACTTTTAATTTCTTACTATCCTCAAATTCTATTTCTTCTACTCTATTTTTTCCTAAAATCCTACGTATTTTCCTAGTATCAATTTTGATATTATTTATTCCTGGTAAATCTTTACCATCTGTTAATATTGTAACAGTTTTAGCAATATTTATTAATTCATTTGCTTCTGATACAGCATATTTTCCATTTCCTATAACAACTACTTCTTTATTTTTATAAAAAAATCCATCACATATTGCACAATAGCTTATACCTTTTCCTTCAAAATCTTTAATTCCTTCTATCTTCGCTGTATTTTTTTTATTACCAGTCGCTAAAATAATAGCTTTTGTTTTATATGTTTCATTTTCAGTAATTACAGTATATTTTTTATTTTCGTCTATTCTTATATTTATAGTTTCTTCATTTTTTACATCAATTCCTAAATTTTTAGCTTGTCTTATTCCATTTAAATACAAATCTTTTCCTGATATACCATTTTCAAATCCATAATAATTTTCAATATGTTCTGCTTTTTCTAAAGCAGACTCTCCTTTATAAAGCATCAATACATTTAAATTTGCTCTTTTAACATATAAACCTGCTGAAACTCCTGCTGGACCTGCTCCTATTATAATAACATCATACATAAAAATCTTAACCTTTCTAATAATTATTAATTTTATGTGTTTAAATTATATCATCAAGTTTTTAAATTAACAAGTAATAATTAATTACTTAATTTTATTTATAATAAGTTTGTTTTTGCAAAAATATGTTCTGAGCATTTTCAAAGTGTAAAGTTCGAAAATTGTTGAAAATTGTCGAATTCAGACGATGAAATCTTTGATTTTTTATTCAAAAACTATAGACATTAAATTTAATTAATTATAAAATACTTTCATGTTTAAAAAACACAAGAAAAATTTTAATATTTAGGAGGAAAAACATGGAAGTTTTAAAAATTTCATCAAAATCAAACCCAAATTCAGTTGCAGGTGCTATTGCAGGATTAGTAAAAGAAAGCACAAGAGCTGAAATGCAAGCAATTGGAGCTGGAGCATTAAATCAAGCAATCAAAGCAGTTGCAATTGCAAGAGGTTTTGTAGCACCATCAGGAGTAGATTTAGTTTGCATACCAGCTTTTGCTGAAGTTCAAGTTGAAGGTGAGGACCGTACAGGTATTAAATTGATAATAGAAAGTAGAAAATAATTTTAAAGGAGCAAAAATGCTCCTTTATTTTTTTATAAAAGTAAAAACATTTTAATATCCTTCTTAAAGCTCATTATAATTGATTTTACGCTTTAAATCTGATATAATACAAATATTTAAATGGCATTTTTGCTTTTATTATATTTTTCCCTATATATTTGGTTTAATAACCAATTAATCATATATTAATTTACAACTTAAGTTCAAAGGAGGGATAAAACACAAAGATAACTTTTTAACTAATGAACATTGATAATTAAAAAGGAGTGAATTATAACATGTCTAAAAAGAAATTTCAAAAATCGCATCAAAATACTAATCAAGATTGGAAAAAGCAATTAAGTTCAATAAAATCAGATATGATTGAAAATATGTCAGAAAAAGAAAAAACTGCTTATCAGAGAGAACAGCAAGATAAAGCAATCAGACGGAAAAAATTAAACCAGTTAAAACCGGAACTTTATGAGTTTTTAAGTGGCTATAAACACAATTCTGGAATTTTTATCAATAATTTTTTCAGAAGACGAAACTTTAAACTATACGAAGAAGACAAATTTCACGGTTTTGAATTTGATGTAAGCGGTATTATTCCAAATATATTTGACAACCCTGCTTTTTCCTTGCAGATGGTAAGATATCTTGGAACATTGGAAGAAAACGGAATTGCTTTTTTCCCAATAAATGTTAGTACAATAAAAAAATTAAAAGTTTTCTCTGATGCTTTAGATTATGCTCCAAGAATAGAATTTCCTACAACTTTATATCGCGGTTGCTCAACTATAGATAGAAACGGGGTAAATGGTATTGTATCAACAACTACTAATATTGAAGTTGCTAAACAATTTAGTAGAGGAACAATACTTATAATCCATGTTCCTGCCGGTACGAAATGTTTAGATGTAAAATCAATTCGTCCCAAAGAGCAACAAAAAAAAGATAAAGAAAATGAAATCCTATTACCTCCCTGTAAATATGAAATTATTTCTAAAAAAGTAGTTAAAAAACAACACGAACCAAATAATATGTCTAATACAACTACGATATTAGAAATAAATGTAGAACCTCTCGACCTACTTTCGGAATTTCTAAAAGTAATGGAATCTCCTGTACAGGAGTATATTGACATGGTTATGTATGCTCAAAAAGATGATTATGAGGAAGGCATGCTTTTATTAAAAAACTATATAAAAAATAGGGCTAATTAATAATGTCAAAAAAGTTTTAATTAATCTTTGTGATAAGAAAAAGCACTAACAGAATTTCAACTTTCTGTTTGTGCTTTTTTCTTTTATTATTAATAATAAACAATTTTTTGTGCTTTTCAATATTATAAATTATTTATTTATTCTAGTGATTTTTGTAACCTTATTGCTTATATCATCAACTGAAAATAATATACTATTTAATTTTCCTGGACCTTCTGCCATCTTATATCTTTCTGGAAATGATGTTGTAAATCTTCTAAAAGATACATCTATATCCATTCCTATAACAGAATGAATTGGACCAGTCATACCTATATCTGTAATATATGCTGTTCCTTTTGGTAAAATTGTTTCATCTGCTGTTTGAACATGAGTATGAGTTCCAAAGATTATAGTTACATCTCCATCTAAGAAATATCCCATTGCAATTTTTTCAGCAGTAGCCTCTCCATGAAAGTCAACTATTATTATATCAACATTATTTTTTATAGAATTTACAATTTCTCTTGCTTTTAAAAATGGATTTTCAGAAAGAACACTCATTGTAACTCTTCCAATTAAATCAATAACTGCTATTTTTTTACCTTTTTTTTCAAAAATTCTATATCCTTTTCCAGGATTATTATTAGGATAGTTTGCAGGTCTTACAATTTGTTTATCATCAATAAAGCTAAAAATATCCCTTTTAGCCCAAGTATGATTTCCCATTGTTACTACATCTACATTTAAACTTAAAATTTCTTTATATAATTTTTCTGTTAAGCCCATTCCATCTGCTGCATTTTCTCCATTAACTACAATAAAATCTATATTATTATCTGATACAATTTTAGGAAGTTTATTTTTTAACTCTTCTATTCCTGTTTTTCCAACGACATCTCCAACTGTCAAAATGTTCATAAAATCTATTCCTCCTTAATCAAATTAAATAATAATTTTTACGTTTTACATTTTAACATATAATCTGCCATTTCTCAATTATATTTTAAATATTTTATTGACTTTACTCAATAAAAAGGATATTATTAAT
Source organism: uncultured Clostridia bacterium (assembly GCA_944391975.1). Lineage (GTDB taxonomy): Bacteria > Bacillota > Clostridia > TANB77 > CAG-508 > Scatovivens. The sequence continues at coordinate 30,524 of CALXVK010000004.1, read as the reverse complement.
GTGCTATAAAAAATTATTTGGAGGTAAATATGGACGAAGAATTAGTATCTTTATTATTTAATACAAAAGCTTTTAAGGTAGCTAATAATGATAATCCTTTTTGGTATACATCAGGTAAATTAGGACCTTATTTTATTAATGTTGATTATTTATACGGAAGCCAAAAAGATTCAGAAGAATTACTTAAAACTATTGATGATTTACTTGCTAATCATGAAAAAGAAGAAATACCTCAAAAATTATATAATATTCTTCTTGACCACTATGAAAACAACGAAATATTTAAAACTACAATTGATAAATTAGTTGAATATATTGAAAACAATTTTCAATTAGATTTAATTGACTATGTATCTGGTGGAGAAAGAAGAGATTGGTATTTTTCAATATTAGTTGCAAACTTTTTAGGAAAACCACATATTACTATATTTAAAGATCTAACTACTGTATTTAGTACATGTGATTTTGAAGAAACAACAACTATTGACAAACTTCCAGGAAAAAGAGTTTTCCATTTAGCAGATATTTTAAATACTGGTTCAAGTTTTGAAAGAGCTTGGGTTCCTGCAATAAATAAATTAGGTTCAAAAATTAATTGGGCATTATTTGTTGTTGATAGAAATCAATCAGGTAGTAAAAATCTATTAAATATAGGAGTTCAACCATATTCTTTATTATCTCTAAATGAAGATTTATTAAATATTGCTTTAAAAAATAATATAATTACGCCTGAACAAAAAGATATGTTAGTACAATATATGGAAGATCCAGATGGAACAATGAGAAATTTCATTAAAACTCATCCAACTTTTATAGATGATGTTATAAATAATTCTGATAATGCAAAATCTGTAAAAAGAGCTAAACTTTGTAAAGAAAAAAATTGGTATGGAGATCCAATTGGATAAAAGCTATAAAAAAATCCAACAGTCAAATCTGTTGGATTTTTATTTTATTTAAGAATTATTACTTTGGTATAAACTTACTGTTGTTAATACTTCTCCTTCACTATCTCCTGTTTCATAGTATTTTAGTTCATATTCACCTGTAGACTTACCTGTATCATCTGTTTTAACTTCTAATGTAAATACATCACCTTCAGATAAATTTCCTTGTCCATATATTCCAACATTATCAGAAATAGCTGATACATTTACAATATAAATACTATATAATGGTGTTTCTACCATCTCACTCAATACATCTGTAACTGTAGCAGAATCAGTATCTGGAGTTATATACCCATTTTCTATAAAATTTGGAATTAATATACTTTCTTTATAATGGTTACTTAAATCTGAGCTATCACTTTGGGCTAATGAATAGCTTTCCATTAATTTATCATTTACTATCATTTCAAACTTTTCTTCAATTTCAGTTTTAGAATATTCTAGTTCAACTGTTGTAGCTCTTGTTAAAATTCCATTATCTCCAATTACAAATGAAATTGAAACTCCAGCTAATATAAGCAAAATAATTATAGTTATTACTAATGCAACTAAAGTTACTCCTTTATCACTCATAAATTTCATCCTTTTCACATATATTATTTATTTTTACTATATTAATAAATTTTAAAAAAGTCAATCGCTTTTATAGGTTATTTTTTAAATATATCTTAGTATTTCCAGATATATTTTGAAATTTTTCAATATTATCTTTATTTAATAAAATCTTTCCACAAGGTCTAAGTTCTCCATTTACTATAACATTAATTTTACAATTTTTATTATTCATTTTAGAGTAAAATCTTATAAGAGTTCTTAAGTCTTCTTTTTGATTTTCACTAAACTCTGATATATCAATATTTATTACATTTTCCTCTTCTTCATCTGAATTTATAATTTCTTTAATACTTTGAGCTATTATTTTAGGATCCTCATCTTCTCTTATACTTAATCTGCCTTCAATTAGAATTATCTTATCTTCCTCTAAATAATTTTGATATTTATTATAAACACTCTCAAATACTATAGTTTCAAAACTACCATATAGATCATCTAAAGTTATAAAAGCCATAAGAGTATTATTTTTAGTTATCTTCTTTTTTATTTTTGATATTATACCTGCAATTTTTACAATTTGGCCATCTTTATAGCTTTCAGTTTTCCCAGTTTCTTTCAATTCTTCTACTATTTCTATTAAATTAAGAGAATTGATATTTGTGAGTGCTTTTAATTTTTTCTTATATTTATCTAGTGGATGACCTGATAAATAAATTCCTAACATTTCTTTCTCAAATCCCAAAAATTCTTTTACATCAAATTCTGGCATTTCAATAAATTTATATTTTATAGAAATTTTTTCTTCATCTGAAAATAAATCAAACATAGAAACTTGATTTTCCATTTTGTTTCTATTAGAACTATTTATCTCATCAATAATACTTTCAAAAGATGCTAAAAGTGTTCTCCTAGTTTTTCCAAATTCATCAAAAGCTCCCGCTTTAATTAAACTTTCAATACATTTTTTATTTATAGAATAATTTTTTGTTCTTTCACAAAAATCTATAAAATCTTTATATAAACCATTTTCTTCTCTTTCTTTCACTAATTCTTCTACTACAGCTACTCCAACATTTTTAATACTTCCAAGTCCAAATCTAATTTTATTATTTTTTACTGTAAATTTCGAATCACTTTCATTTATACTAGGATTTAAAACCTCTATATTTAAATTTTTACATTCTTCAATATACCCTGGAATTTTATCTAAATTACCTAAAAATGAATTTAAAGTTGCTGCCATTAATTCTTCTTTATAATATGCTTTTAAATATGCTGTTTGATATGAAACTACTGCATAACAGGCTGCATGAGATTTATTAAAAGCATATTTTGCAAATTCAGCCATCTCATCAAATATTTTATTTGCAGATTCTTCATCAATTCCATTTCTTACACATCCAGGAACTACAATATTTCCATTTTCATCTACTTGTCCATGAATAAAAACTTCTCTTTCTTTTGCCATTACATCAAGTTTTTTCTTTCCCATAGCACGACGAACAAGGTCTGCTCTTCCTAAAGAATAACCTGCTAAGTCTCTTACAATTTGCATAACTTGTTCTTGATATACCATACATCCATAAGTAACATTTAATATTGGCTCTAATGCTGGATGAGTGTATTCATTATGACCTGGATTTCTTTTTCCTTTGATATATCTTGGAATCTGATCCATAGGTCCTGGTCTATATAAAGAAACTCCTGCTATCAAATCTTCTAAGCAATCTGGCTTAAGTTCTTTCATAAAACTAGTCATACCTTTGCTTTCAAATTGAAAAATACCCAAGGTTTGACCTTCTTGCCATAACTTATATACATTTGGATCATTCATTTCTTTATCAAATTCTACTTTTATTCCTCTATTTTTAAGCACTAACTTTTTACAATCATCAATTACTGTAAGAGTTCTTAAACCTAAAAAATCCATTTTTAAAAGGCCTAATTTTTCTAAAAGAGTCATTGTATATTCTGCCACAACATTTTCATCATTTACATAAAGTGGAACATAAGTATCAACAGGATCTTTTGTTATAACAACTCCGACAAGCATGTGTTGATGCATTTTTTGGCATTCCTTCTAATGCTTTTGAAATATCTATCAATCCATGTACTGTTTCATTTTCTTCATATAAACTTTTAAGTTCCTTATTTTCCTCTAATGCTTTATCAATTGTAATATGAATCTCATTAGGTATCATTTTTGCAATTTTATCTACTTCTTGAAGCGGAATATCTAAAACTCTTCCGACACTTCTTATAACATTTTTAGCAGCTAAAGTTCCAAATGTTATAATTTGTGAAACATGATCAGCTCCATATTTTCTAGTAACGTATTGAATAACTTCTTCTCTTCTTTCATAACAAAAATCCACGTCAAAATCAGGCATACTAATTCTTTCTGGATTTAAAAATCTTTCAAAAAGTAGATTATACTTTATAGGGTCAATATCAGTTATTCCTATAATATAAGCAATAATTGAACCTGCTCCTGAACCTCTACCAGGTCCTACAGGGATTCCATTTGTTTTTGCATAATGAATAAAATCCCAAACAATTAAGTAATAATCAATATATCCCATTTTAGATATAACAGAAAACTCATATTCTATCCTATCTAATATTTTTTTGTTTGGATTTTCTCCATATCTTTCTTTCATTCCATCATTACATAATTTTCTTAAATATTCCTCATGTGTTTTAAATCCATCCGGAACATCATAATTAGGAAGTTTTGTAACTCCAAATTCGAATTCAAAATTACATTTATCAGCTATTTTACATGTATTTTCTATTGCTTCTGGAACAGCTTCAAAATAATCAATCATTTCTTCTGGACTTTTTATATAAAATTCATTTGTTTCAAAACGCATTCTATCTTCATCTGTAATTCTTTTTCCTGTTTGCATACATAATAAAATTTCATGAATATAACTATCTTCTTTTCTTAAATAATGACTGTCTACCGTAGCAACAAGTGGTATATCTAACTTTCTAGATAGTTCTATTAATTTTTGATTTGCTAAAATTTGATCTGGCAAACCATTATTTTGAATTTCTAAATAATAATCTTCTCCAAATAAATTTTTATACCATAACGCAACTTCTTCTGCTTTATCCATATCTCCATCTAATATTGCCCTATTTACTTCACCAGCTAAACATGCACTTAAACAGATTAATCCTTCATGATGCTTTTCTAAAAGCTCTTTATCAATTCTAGGTTTGCTATAAAATCCTTCTGTGAAACCAGATGATACTAGTTTAATTAAATTTTGATATCCCTCATCATTTTTAACAAGTAATATCAAATGATAATATTTATTATCATTTATTCCACCTTCTTTATTAAATCTACTTCCTGGAGCAACATACATTTCACAACCAATAATGGCTTTAATTCCTTGTTTTTGGCATTCCTCAAAAAAAGAAACAACACCAAACATAACTCCATGATCTGTTAAAGCTATTGCATCCATACCAAGTTCTTTTGCTCTTTTAGGTAGTTCTGTAATTCTACACATACCATCTAACAAGCTATACTCACTATGAACATGTAAATGCACAAATTTTCCCATTTTTTGCTCCTTTCATAATTTTATACAATATTTTTATTAAACAATTATTTCTTTATAAAATTTTAATAATTTCCCCTGTAATTTTTTGTGACGTAGGAATTTGTAAAATTTCAAACTTAGAAATTTTATCTCCAAATTTAATTTCAACAATATCTCCAATCTTTACTTCATAACTTGCTTTAACTACTTTTCCATTTACAGAAATTCTTCCGATTATCTGCTGCTTCATTTGCAACAGTTCTTCTTTTTATTACTCTTGATAATTTTAAAAATTTATCTATTCTCATACCATACCTCTTTTTAATATTCTACTTTTACTAAATAAAGTCCATGTGCAGGAAGTGTTCTACCTGCCTGCTTTCTATCACCAGACTTAATTATATCAGGTATTTCTTCTGGTTTTGTTTTTCCTAATCCAACATCCAAAAGTGTACCAGCTATAATTCTTACCATATTATACAAAAAACCATTTCCTGTAAGTTCAATCTTTATTCTTGGTTCATCATAAATAATTTCTGCTTTATAAATAGTTCTCACACTATTTTTAGAACTAGTACCACTAGCTTTAAAAGCTTTAAAATCATGTTCTCCTTCAAAATATTTAACAGCTTTTTTCATCTCATTCACATCTAATTTAATTGGAAAATTATATTCGAATTCTCTAAAAATAGCACTACCAAATTCTGAATTATTTATAATATATCTATATGTTTTAGAATGAACTGAATATCTACTATGAAATTTTTCGTTCACTTCTTCTGCTGATTGAATTCTAATACTCTGTTTTAATTTAGAATTTAATGCAATTGCAAATTTCTCAATTGGAATTTTCTCATTTTCAATTTTAAAATTTGCAACTTGTGCAAAAGCATGAACTCCAGCGTCTGTTCTTCCAGAAGCTATCAAATTAACTTCTTCTCCAGTAAGTTCTTTAATTGCTCTTTCTATTTCTCCTTGAATATTAAGCGAATTTGGCTGCTTTTGCCAACCGATTGAACTTTCTACCATCATATTCTATTACTAATTTTATATTTCTCATTTTAGTACCCTTTCTCAGTAGCATTCTTCTTTATACAAAAAGCGTACTTATTTTCTTAAGTACGCTATAAAAATATATTCTAAGCTTCTTTTGTATTTTCTGGTTTTGATGTTTTATCTGCCTGAACTGTTTTTACCTCTGCCGTTTGACTTTCTATTGTTTTTGCTTCTGTTTGAGTAACTGGTTGTTGTTTTTCCCAAACCATGTTTTTAAGTAAAATTTTCTTTAAAACATCTGCTTTAACATCTGCAATTAAAGTACCATCTTTTGCTATAGAAATTTTTCCTGTTTCTTCTGAAACAACTACTACAATCGAATCAGATTGACTAGATAATCCTATTGCTGCTCTATGTCTAGTTCCTAACTCTTTTGAAATATCCTGATCATTTGATAATGGTAACATACAACATGCAGCTGATATTTTATTATCACTAATTACTACTGCTCCATCATGAAGCGGAGTATTTGGAACAAATATATTTACTAATAATTGAGGAGAAACCTCTGAATTTATTGGTATTCCTGTTGATATAATATCTTGAATTTTTATATCTCTTTCTAGAACGATAAGAGCACCTGTTTTTTTATTTGCAAGTTCTGTTGCAGCTATTACAACTTGGTAAACCGTTTCTTTTGTTTTGCTTTCAACATCTTTTGTTATTCCAAAAAATCTTCTAAGTTTTCCTGAGCCAAGTTGTTCTAATCCTCTTCTAAGCTCTGGTTGAAATACAACAATTAATGCAAATCCACCATACATCATAACTGATGTTAAAATAGAATGTAGTATTGTAAAATTAAGCCATCCACTAATAAGAGTAACTATTACTAATACAACTATTCCTTTTAATAATTGCCATGCTCTTGTTTTTTTTAAGATTTTAACCGCTTTATATATTAAAAAACAAACAATTGCTATATCTAAAATACCAATTATTAATTTTAGTGGATTTTCTCCAAAACTTCTAAAATAATTAACTATATCTGTATTATATAATTCTTGAATTGAATCTTGTATACTTTGAAACATTATTAACTTCCTCTAATCTTATAATTTTTAAGCAAAAATATAAAATAATAGAGTTCCACATATAGATAAAAGCATTAATAAACACAATATAAATGCAATTACTGCTGTTGCTATTTTTGAAGCATCAATTTTTTCTTTTTTAGCTTTTGCTGATTTTTTTGCTTTTTTCTCATCTTCTTTTATTTTTGCTTTATATTTTTTTAATTCATCACCTGATAAAGTTGCCATTTTTTCTTTTTGCTTCTGTTTTTTCTTTGCTTTATCAGCCTTATTTTTTTCCTTTTCTTTTTTTGCAGTTTCTTTAGCTAATTTGTTTTTTTCTTTTTCATCTTCTTTTTTTCGTTTTGTATTATCTTTTATTTTTTGAGCAATTTTCTTTTCTTCTTCTTTATTTTTTTTAGCTACTTCTTTTTGAACTTTTTTTTCAACTTTTCTATTTTCTTTTTCTGTTGTTTTTAAATTCTTATTTTTTTTAGATTTTTTATTATCATTTTCAACAACTTCTTTAACATCTTTTGGATCTTTTTTGCTTGCCATTTTTTATCCCTCTTCTTTTCAAATTTACTTTTGAATTATATCATTTAAAATTATATATTTCAACCCAAAAAGCATTTATATTAGAATATTTTTCTAAAAATATAATCTTGTTTTTGATATAAATACTCATTAATTAAAGTGTTTATAATTATGCATAAAAATAAAACAAAAATCAAGTATAATAATATATTTTTTATAAAAATAGTAATTAACATTGATATTCCAATTACTATTAAAGTATAAAATAATTCATATAAAACATTAGTATTTTGTTTCATCATAGTATATTCATTATCCCATGAAATTTGAGGTCTTTTTAAATCAATTAAAATTTTTATTTTTTCACAGATAATATTAACAAATATTAACACAATAAATAAAATTACAGTATTTGAAAAATTTTTTGTACAAATACAATATACAACTGAAACTAAAAATCCTGAAATCATATTTAGTAATATACCTAAAGATATTTTTATATTAAATTGAGTTTTTAATTTTACAGGAATATATTTAATTATTATAGAATTCTTGCTTTCTTTTGACACAGCTATAATTGAGCAAAAATTCATCATATAAAAAACTTGTCCTATGCATATTAAAATAGCAGTTCCAGAGACATCTAACAATCTATTATAAAATTCTGATAATGCATCAACTCCCACACTATTTGCAAAACTTATAAAACCTGCCATAATTAAAAACACTAGAATTGGATATATAATTGGCATAATTATACATTGTAATAAAAATATTGGGGTCCTTGAAAGTATTTTTACTTCTTTTTTTAGATAAGCTATATTTTTGTTTTTCTTTTTAAAATCCTTTAATGTCAGCTCATTATTTAAAATAGATTTTCTTTTTGAACTATTTATAGTAGTTCCAACTGCTCCTTTTAAATATATTTTAGACATTAAAAATACTATTATTTTATAACATATTACACTTTCTACAATATAGGTTATTAGATTCTGAAATCCAATAACATTATCATAATTTACAAGTGTATTTATTATTGGTTTTATTAGTATAAATGAATTTGCAATATATTCTGATAATCCATTTGCAGTTAAAATCATATCTTCAAAACTTGAAATAGATAAATAGGAATTTGTTTCAAAAAAAGAAGTTATTATTCCAACTAAAAAAATCGCAACAAAAATAGTTATATACATTGCTTTATTTTTGTTTTTTATAGAATTAGTAAATCTCATGATAATTGCAATTATAAATGAAGTTATAAGAATTGGAATAACCGGTAAAATTATCAATATTATAATCATATATAAGTAAAATATTAGACTAACATTAGTATATATTCCATACACGATAATTGGAATTGCAAGCATTATAATTTCCATTTCATATTCTGAAACAATCATGTTAATAAGTTTCGCATTTAAAATATCCTTTGACTTTAATGGCAATCTTAATAATACTTTCAAATCTTTTGAAAAATATAAAACATTTAAACTTTCAAAAATGCTTTTAGCAAATAATAATATAAAATTTAACAAAAGCAAAATATTAATAAAAGCATAAGTTTGTTCAATTTCTGATAATTTTATCGTTACATATATACTAATAATTCCCATTATTAGTGCTAAAAAGCCAAATACTATTATAAATGAAATAGCATTTAAAAAAATTTCTCTTTTTGATATTTTATTTTTATTATCTCTTCTTTTGGAATTTTTAAATATTACTCCTATTAAACTATTCATCTAAAAAATCCTTTTCTTATGTATTTTATTTTAAGATAAAAATTATATTTATTATTCTACTATTTTCAAGAAAGACTCTTCCAATGATGAATTGCTCTTGGCTTTTAATTTAAGTTCCTCCACAGTACCAACAAAAATGATCTTTCCTTTATCAATAACAGCAATTTTATCACATATCTTTTCTGCAACTTCTAAAACATGTGTTGAAAAAAATACTGTATTTCCATTTTTACTATGTTCTTTCATTAGTTTTTTCAATGTGTATGAGGCTTTAGGATCCAAACCAGTCATTGGTTCATCTAAAATCCAATTTTTAGGATTATGCAAAAGTACACTTATAATTAAGAGTTTTTGTTTCATTCCATGAGAATAGCTTTGGATTCTATCTTTTAAATGTTCTTGTATATTAAATTTTTCAGAAAGTCTTTTTACCCTTTCTAATCTATCTTTTGCAGATATTTCATAAACATCTCCAATAAAATTTAGATATTCTAACCCAGTTAATTTTTCAAATACATCTGGTGTATCTGGAACAAATCCGAATTTTTTCTTGGCTTCTATTGGATCAGTCTTTATGCTTTTCCCATCAATTAAAATATCTCCACTATCTATTCCTAAAACTCCTGTAATCATTTCAATTGTAGTAGTCTTTCCTGCTCCATTCGGACCAATAAATCCAAATACTACGCCATCTTCAATTGTAAGATTCATATTATCTATAACTTTAATTCCATCAACATAAGATTCATTAACATTTTTTATCTCTATCATTTGTACCTCTTTTTTTATTTATTTCAAAATTATATTATCACAAAAGCTATTTATTTACAATGTAAAAAAATTAAAAACTCCTAACATAATATTTGTTAGGAATTTTTAATAAATGATTAATTTTTTATTCACTTAAATAACTTGTTGGATTTACAGATTCTCCATCTTTATACATTTCAAAATGCAAGTGTGGTACTTCTGCAATCTCAAAGCTTGCACTTTCTCCAACTGTTCCTATTGTCTGTCCTTGTTCTACTGTATCGCCTTCATTTACAAATTCACTTGATAGTAAATTTGAATAAACTGTTTCATATCCATCATTATGTGAAATAGTAATTGATAATCCATATCTTGGATCATTTTTTATACTTTTTACTGTTCCAGACTCACTTGCAACTACTACACTAGTTTTATCAGCTTTTATATCAATTCCAAGATGTGTTGTCCATTCTTGTAATGTTTCTGAATATATTAAGCTTTCATTAGCATAATCTGTTATTATTTCACCTGAAACTGGAGCAATAAAAGAAACTGGCTCTGATTCTTTAGCTTCTTGGGACACTTCTTCTACTGTTTCATTTTCCGTGTTTTCTGCAACTTCAGTAGAGCTTGTATTTTCTGAAGTTGCAGTATTCTCTGTAGATGTTGATGTTGTATTTAAAGTTTCTCCTTGAACCAAATTTGTGCTATTAAAATTATTTAAAGTTTGATTTAGAGCTTCATTGATACTCAAATCATCTGTTCCACTTGTTTGACTTGTATTTTCACCATAATTATCAACAACACTATTAATTGTATTTGTTGTAACTAAGCCATAATCAGATGTATTTTTTAAATTTTGAGTATAACCTATAAAAATAACAGCAAATGTTACTATTGTAACACATAAAGTTATTCCAACAGCTATTAATACTTTTTTATATTTCTCACTCATATTAATCTCTCCTTTTTTAAATTCATTCTTCTATATAAAAAAGTATTCTCTTTTTTCATCCAATTTATTCACTTATTTCCACATTTTTAAAATAATATTTTACTATTTCTTCTGCTTTATAGCCTTGTTTTGCTAGACTATCTGCTCCACATTGACTCAAACCCACTCCATGTCCGTATCCTGTTACTGAAAATTTTATATTGTCTCCCTCAATTGAAACTTCAAATTTGGCAGATCTTAAACCAAATATACTTCTACAATCTGTTCCTGTAATTTCTATATTTCCAATTTTTATTTTTTTCACTCTCCCGACTGTCTGTATACTCTAAGATTTGAATTGGATTTTCATCTTCGAAATTAATAGTAAATGTAGAATAACTACTTAACATTTTTTGTATTAATTCATCTTTACTTAAAACAACCTCTGAAGCATAAGAAGTATAAGCTTCTTCTCCGACTGTTTCAACACTTTGTAAATATGGAAATGAACCACCCCAAACATTTTCCGGAATTTCCGTACTTCCTCCACTATTGCTATGAAAAAAAGCATCTATTGGCTGTCCATCATAAAGTATAACTTCTCCAATCGTAGAGTTTACAGCATTTTCAATTTTTAACCAATTTGACTCACGTGAAGATTCTTCCCATCTAGCTAACCTATTTTCTTTACTAATCCATGCTTGACAACAAGCTGAGCTATCACATATATCGGCATTTTGTTCTTGATGATTACTACCATTCATAATTTTATAAATTGTATAAGTTCTTGCAACAATCGCCTGTGCTCTTAAAGCTTCCTCATCGTAAGAAGCTGGCATCTCAGCAGATACAACTCCATATAAATAAACATCTAGTGCAATTTCTTCAACTTCACCAGTATTAGTATGTAATAATTTTATTGTAGTATAATCTCCATAATCAAATTCTTTATAAGCCACTGGTAATTCTTCTTGTTCTGACATTGTTTCTTCTGTTTTACTCTGAAAAACAATAGAACCACATTTTATTATAATTATTAAAATAATCATATAAATTATAATCTTTTTAAATTTGCTTAAAATCTTAAAAACTTTCAAACACACATTTCTTCCTTTATATTATCTAAAATTTTTCTCTCAATCCTAGAAACCTGAACTTGAGAAATACCTAAAACCTTTGCAACTTCTGTTTGAGTTTTACAATTAAAATATCTTAATTTTATAATTTTTTTATCTCTAGCATTTAATTTACTTATAACATTTTCTAAACTAAGTCTTTCAACAATTTTACTCTGTTCATCTATTTTATTGGATAATTGCGCTATTTTTTCTTCTTTACCATTTTCAAAAATTTCTTCATTTATAGAATCCACTCTTACTTTAATTCCTAATTCTTTAATATTTCTACTAACTTTTATAATTCCATCATCTCTTAAAAACTTTTTTATTTCTCCCATAATATATGGTACTGCGTATGTAGATAATTTATAACCCAAATTTATATTAAATCTTTTAACTGCTTTTATAAAACCAATATAACCAATTTGATAAAGATCATCTTTTTCATATCCACTATTTAAAAATTTTTTTACTATACTCCATATAAGTCCTATATTTTGTTTTATTAATATTTCAAGGCTTCTTCGATTTCCGAGATTTAGCTTCTTTTATAAGTAAGCTTTCATCTTCTATAACCATTTTAAGCCTATCCCTTTCTTATTTTTTTACTCATTGTAACTTTTGTTCCAAGTCCTACGATAGATTCAACCTTTAGAGAATCCATGAAACTTTCCATAATTGTAAATCCCATTCCAGATCTTTCTAAATTTCCTTTAGTTGTATATAACGGCTCTCTTGCCTCATCTATATTTTCAATTCCTTCTCCTGTATCAGAAATTTCTATTTCTATTTCATTTTCATAAAGTTTACTATGTATCTTTACCCATCCTTCACTATTAGGGTATGCATGAATAATACAATTAGTAACTGCCTCAGATACTGATGTTTTAATATCAGATATTTCCTCAATTGTAGGATCTAATTGTGAAGCAAATGCAGCAATTGCTACTCTTGCAAAAGACTCATTTGCAGATTTACTTAAAAATTCTAATTTTAATTCATTTTTTAAATCTTTCATTTTTAACTCCTTAATTTTATTTTTGATTAAATTTATGTAAAGTATATGTAATAACACATACTTTTTGAAACTTTATGCAACTGTTTTTATATTAATAATTTTATGTATTCCAGACATTTCTAATATTTTCTTTAACTTTCCAGACACATTCCTAACTTCCAAAGTTCCTCCATAGCTTAAAGCTACTTTGTATCTTCCTATTATTAGTCCAATTCCAGCACTATCCATAAATTTTACTTTTGATAAATCTATTATTACTTTTTTGGGGCTAAATCTTTGAATCTCATAATCTATTCTTAATCTAATCTTTTCTGAACTATGATGGTCTATTTCCTCTGTTAACTCAATTTCTAAAATTTTTTCTTTAATATAATGATTTACTTTCATTTAAAAATCTCCTTTCTAATAATACACTTTTATAAAACGAACTTGTCCTTTCATACTTATATATTCTATTTTTTATTTTAGAATTCCTTTGATGAAAAAGTTCTAGTTTTAGCGAAAAAGCTGAACATTAGAAATAGAACAGCATTCATTTCGCACAAAAAAAGAAAGTAGGGGACAAGGGGACGGTTCTCCTGTCCCAATTTCTCACCCATCTTCCAAAAAACAAAAAAAATAAATGTAAACACACTCTTTTTGTGTCTACATTTATTTTATCACTTCTAAAACTATTTTCTTTAAAAATTGGGACAGGAGAACCGTCCCCTTGTCCCCCTTTGTTCCTATCCTTCTGGTTCAACTATTCCGAAATTTTTTCCATCAGGTAATCTATATAAAACATTTACTTTTTGTGTATCTACATTTATAAATGTATAGAAAAGATTTCCTGGTTTTTCTTTTAATTTTATTTTTGCATCTTCAACTGACATTGGTTTAATTTCATAATGTAAAGTTTTAACAACTTCATCTTCAATTTCAACAGACTCTTCTCCGCTAAATGTCATTTGTTTAATTGAAGCATCTTTTTGCATTTTTTCTTTTTTAGTTTTTGTTTTTCTAATTTGGCCTTCTAAAATATCAATATCTTTATCAATTGAAGCATATAGATCTCTATCTTCTGTAACAGCTTTATAGTTAACACCATTTACTCCTACATACATTTCAGCAATTTGCATATTTTTTTCAGCTTTTGTTTTTACATTTACTGTAATAACTTCATTTACGAAATATTTTTCTATTCTTTCTAATTTTTTTTCTACATAGTCTTTAATTGCATCTGTAGTTTTTAATTCTTTGTCTGTAATTGTTAAATTAATCATAGTTTTCCCTCCTTTTTTGGTGACACTATTCTATCAGTTAATTACTAAAAATTCAAGTACTTTTATTTACTTTCCTTTCATTACTGATTTAATATATTCTACTTCTTCATTTTGGTCAAGTCTTACAAATAATGGCTTACCTTGAGAAATTATTTTAGTATTTGGTTTTATTACATCATAATCTAATAAATTATCCCAATTTGCATCTTTTTCGTCAATTCCAAGTTGAGATAAAATTTCTTTAGATGTATTTGGCATATATGGTGTTAATAAAATAGCAACTTTTCTTAAAGATTCTGCTAAATTAAACATCACTGCTTTTAACTCTTCAATTTTTTCTTCTTTAGATAAAATCCATGGAGCTGTTTCATCAATATATTTATTTGTTCTTGCAATATATTTCCATAAATCTTGAATTGCATCACTCACATATAAGTTGTCCATATGTTTTTCTAATTTTGAAATTTGCTCTTTAGCCGTATTTCTTAAATCTTCATCAAACTCGGTTTTAGTTTCTAAATTTGTTGGTATAATTCCATTAAAATATTTATTAATCATTCCAATAGTTCTATTTAAAAGATTTCCTAAATCATTTGCTAAATCTGAATTATATCTCAAAACAAAATCTTCTGGTGTAAATACTGAATCTTGAGAAAATCCCATTAATCTTAGTAAATAATATTTTGTGCTATCTACCCCATATCTAGAAATTAAATCTTCTGGATAAACAACATTTCCTACTGACTTAGACATTTTACCATCTTTCATTACTATCCAACTATGTGCATATAATTTCTTAGGTAACTCTAATCCTAAAGCATGTAAAAATATAGGCCAATAAATACCATGAAATCTTATTATTTCTTTTCCAACAATATGAACATCAGCTGGCCAATACTTTTTAAAAAGTGTATCATCATCTGACATATACCCAAGTGCTGTTATATAGTTAGTCAATGCATCAAGCCATACATATAAAACATGTTTTGGATCATTTGGCATTTTAATTCCCCAATCAAATGTACAACGGCTTATACATAAATCTTCTAATCCTGGATCTATAAAATTCTTAAATATTTCATTTTTCTTACTTTCAGGAACTAAAAATTCTGGATTTTCCTTGTAAAAATCTTTAAGCCATCCTTCATATTTTTTCATATTAAAGAAATATGATTCTTCTTTCATTTTTTTAACTTCTCTTCCACAGTCTGGGCATTTTCCATCTACCAATTGAGTTTCTGTAAAATAATTTTCACAAGGCATACAATACCAGCCTTCATACTCTCCTTTATAAATATCTCCATTATCTAAGAATTTTTGTACTATTTTTTGTACTGCTTTAACATGTTTTTCGTCTGTTGTTCTAATAAATCCATCATATCCTATATCCATTAGTTTCCATAAATCTTGAGCCTGTTTTGCCATTTTATCAACAAATTCTTTTGGGGTAACTCCATTTTCAGCAGCTTTTGTTTCCATTTTCTTTCCATGCTCATCAAGCCCAGTAAGCATAAAAGTATCATAACCCCTTGCTTTTTTATATCTTCTTATACAATCTGTTAAAACTACACAATAAGCTGTTCCAATATGAAATCTTCCACTTGGATAAAAAATAGGTGTTGTTATATAGAATTTTTCTTTCATGTTTTCACTTCCTTAAATATTTTAATCTGATAATTTTTCTCCACAATGTGGACAATATTTTTGAGAACTATTAACAGGTTTTCCGCATTTTGGGCAATTTTTTTCTTCTGGTTTTTTAGTTCCGCAATCATCACAGAAATTTCCATTATTAAATTTTCCACATTTTGGACATTGCCATGCTCCTGCAATGGCTCCTCCATTATTTGCATTTGAAGAATTTTTTACTCCTTCATTTACATTATTCATTGTTTGTCCAAAAATTCCTCCACCTGCCATATTCATCATTCCTACTCCTAAGAAGCCATTCATAGCTCCTCCTTCATTTGATGCTGCATTTTCAACTGCTTTAGCATAACTTTGTGTTAATGTACCTTGTTGCATATGAGCATTTGAGCTAAGTATATAATCTTGAATATATTTTTCTGATTGCTCATCTAAAGATACTGATTCAACTGCAAAGCATACAATATTTAATCCTCTTTTTCTTAAAGGTTCATCAAATATTTTTTCATCCATCATATCTTTTATTTCATCTGTTTGGCTTGGTAATTCTAAAACTGGTACTTTATGTTCTTCAGTCCCAAGTTCATTTAATACATTTTGAAATACACTCATAACTTCTGTTCTAATTTGTTCAACTATTTCATCTTTTCTATAAATCATTGCAGTTCCTGCAATCTCTTTCATAAATAAACTTGGATCTTCTATTTTAAAAGTATATTTTCCATAGCATTTTACTTTTACTGCTAATGGAGTCATTCCTCCAGTCATTTGGTTTGGAACTGGATGTGACCAATCTTGATATGGTATTGGAGTTGCTGTTCCAAATTTATTATCCATAATCTCTTTCATATTGAAATAATAAACAACTTGTTGATCTGGAATTCCTCCACCATAAGTAAATCTTTGCCACATTTCTTTAAATACTGCTGCAAAGTTTCCTGCAAAAAATGATGGAGATGTTGATTCATCAAAAATATAATCTCCTGCTTCTGCTGATGCATCTAGCACTTTACCGTTTTGCATAATTATTGCACATTGACCTGGCATAACCCTTATAATACTATTTTTAGTAATAGCTCCTGTATCAGTTGTTTTTCCCATCATCAATATATCATTATTCATATCTTCACAAGCTATTACTTCTTTCCATTGATCATGAAAAGTTTCTCCTATAGCATTAGCAGCCGCTTTAATTAATCCCATAACAAAATCCTCCTCTTAATTTTTTATTTATTTTATCTTCTTGGTCCTCTAGGTCTTGGTCCTCTAGGTCCTCCAAATCGTGGTCTTGGACCAAATGTAGGTCCTCCAAAATAAGGTCTTGGTCTAAATAATCCACTAATTAATCCTCCTGCAATTGCTCCTGAAACAAAACCTGTTCCAAAACCTCCTATATTTCCATCATTATAAGGCGTCCAATCTTTAATAGGTTCTTTATAAATTTCCATATTTGAAAGTACCCAATTAAAGTTTCCTGTTGTTATTATGCTTCCACAATATGAACATTTTCCACTTGAAGTAATTTGAACAGGAGCCCCACAATTTGGACAATTTGTTGTGTTAACAGAAGTTGTTCCTGGAACAGTTTTAACTCCAGCTGTTCTAACAAAAGTTAACTTATATGTATTTACTTCAAATGAAGTATTACTTCCCTTAATTATTTTTCCTGTTTGTTCATTTATTATATAATCTATCATTTTAGTATTTAATAGAGCACTTAAAACTTCTCTTGAACCATCTTGTTTAAATTCAAATAATTTTGCCCAATTTATACTAACTTTTTCTAATTTATTTACTTGTTTATTTTTGATATATCTTTGAATTTGACCACTATGATGTTCAAATAATTGTGGTGTTTCAAAACATCTTAGTATATCTAAATCCCTATCAGACCATGCATATTGAAGTTTTACAAAAACATCTTTTGCCCAGCTCAAAAATTCTTCTCTACTAAAATCTGGATCTAATGATTTGATTTTATTTTCTACTTGAGTTTCAGAAATATTTGGTTCAGTACTATATCCATTACTCATACCACTAGTATTCGTAGTTTCATTATTTAAATTATTTTTTGATTTATTTACTATTATAATAATTATTGCTACTATTATTATAAAAAATCCTAAGAAAAATATTAAACCAATAAATCCACCACTTCCATAATCATCATAATAGTAATCATCTTCATAACTATAACTATCATAACCCCAGCCATCATATCCAGAACCATCATCACTCCAACTAGCCATAGCTACTTCTTTTGATTCAAGATATTTCATTTCAGAAGTACCAATATAGGCAAAACTTTTTGTGCCTATTAAAATAGATAAACACATAATGATAAAGCATATAAAAAATTTCTTTACTTTATTGTTTTTTTTCATATATGATTTTTCCTCCAATCAACTAAAAAAGTTGTATTAGAATTAGATTTTGTAATTGTTTAATAATTTTTCTACTCTTTTTTCAATAGATTCTTTTCCTAAAACTTTTAATATTTCACATAAATCAGGAGTATTGCATCTTCCTGTTATTGCAACTCTAATTACTGTACTAACATCTCCTACATGACCTGGATATTTATCAGGATTTGCTTTAAATTCTTTAACTTCTCTTGCATAACCTTGAGACTCTGCTAAATCCTTCATTTTATTAAACCAAACTTGTTTGTCATCATTTTCATCATAATATTTTTCAAAATACAATTTTACTAATTTTTTTACTTCTTGTTCATCTGTTATTTTTTGGAACTCATAATTTATTTCTGCTGGAATAAATTTTTCGTCATACATATAGTATATATTTTCTTTTACATCAGACCATTTTGCAATATCTTTTCTAGGTTTAACGTTTCCTCTTTCTATTCCTAAAACTTTCATAGAATATTCTTTTTGATCTAACATTTCTTTTAATTCTTTATCATATTCTTTAGCCCAATTATATGCACTATTATAAACTTCCTCAGTTGTAAATTTTGATATAACATTTTTAGATACATCAAGCATTTTAACCATATCAAATAATGCTCCACTAACTCCCATTTTCTTTATATCAAAATTAAATTCATACATAGATTTATCTGGATTTTGTTTTCTCCAAATTTCAAAATTTGAATTTGCAATATTCATTAAATATTCTAAAACAGCTTCTTTTGGAATTCCCTCTTCTTTGTAATAAGTAACAGCTGATTCAGGGTCTTTTCTCTTACTTAACTTACGTTTTCCGTCTCCATCTGTTTTCATCATTGGAGCTATATGAGCATATTTGGGTGCTTTAAAACCTGCTACATAAAATAATTGTAAATGTAAAGGAACAGAAGCAAGCCATTCGTCAGCTCTTATTACCATAGTTGTTCCCATTAAATGATCATCCACTAAATGAGCAAAATGATAAGTTGGAAGCCCATCAGATTTTATTATTACTATATCTTGATCATTTTCAGGAAAATCAACATTTCCTTTTATAACATCTTTATGTTTTATTTTTTTATCTGGATTTCCTGGTGATTTAAATCTTATTATATATGGGTCTCCATTTTTTATTTTTTCAGCTGCCATATCTATTGGCATATTTCTGCATCTTGTCCATTTTCCATAATATCCAGTTCTCTCTTTTGCTTTTTCTTGATTACTTCTGATTTCATCTAATTCTTCTGGTGTACAAAAACATGGATATGCATTTCCTTCTTCTATAAATTTTTTGGCATAAGATTGATAAATATCTTTTCTTAGAGATTGCTTATAAGGTCCATAATTACCGTGATCTACATCATTTTCATCTATATATTCGTCTGGAGATAAATCAAAATCTTTTAAAGCGTCCATAATTTGTTTTACTCCATCTTCAATTTCTCTTTTTTGGTCAGTATCTTCAATTCTTACAAAAAATATTCCATTATCTTTAGTCATAAGTTTTGCTATTAAACTTTGATAAATACCTCCAATATGCACAAAGCCTGTTGGACTTGGAGCGAATCTTGTTACAATAGTACCCTCTGGTAAATCCCTTTTAGGATATTTTTCCTCATAATATGTATAATCTTTTACATTTGGAAATATTAAATCTGCTAATTCTTTATTATTCATATAAATTTTCCTTTCTAAATACTTTTTATATAATTCATTTTACTAGCTTTTTATACGAAATTATTTTACTATACCAACATAAAAAAAGCAAGGAAATTCCCATAAAATTATAAAGTTTCTATTGATTTTAATTGCTTCTAATGTTATAATATCATTAGTTTAATTTGTATAAAAAGGAGGGTAAGATGAATCAAATTTTAATTTCTGAAAAAATTTATGTAACACCAGAATTAAAAAGAAAAAAAAGAATATATAAAATATATTTCTTTCTTGCTGTATTTTTAGTTTTCATTTTATCTTCTTATTACATATATGCAGAATATGATAAAAACAAAAATGAAGAGCAATCAAAAGAAATTCTTTCAAGTTTAAGTTTTGATAGTAATTTAAAAGATGATACAACAATTAAATTTGAAGAA
Source organism: uncultured Clostridia bacterium (assembly GCA_944391975.1). Classification (GTDB taxonomy): domain Bacteria; phylum Bacillota; class Clostridia; order TANB77; family CAG-508; genus Scatovivens. The sequence goes on along the minus strand of CALXVK010000004.1, from coordinate 9,881 downwards.
AATGCAACAATCGTTATTTTAAATGAAGAAGATACGGAAAGTGTTGTAATTTCATCTACTTATGACGATGAGGAAATTGAAGTTACAGATGAAACTGGTGAAGAAGAAACTGTAAATGTTACAACATATGTAACTGAAAGCGGTCAAGTATATTGGCCAATTGCAACAATAAATATTCCTTCAATTAATTGTACATATCCTATTTTAAATACATGGTCTACTGAGCTTTTAAAAATTTCACCTTGTTATTTCCATGGTGCCGAACCAAATCAAGTTGGAAATTTTTGTATAGTTGGGCATAATTATAGAAATGATAGATTCTTTAGTAAAGTTCCAACATTAGAAATTGGAGATTCAATCTTTATTGAAGATTTAACTCAAACTACAGTAGAATATTTAGTATATGATAAATATACTGTTGATCCAAATGATACATCATGTACTTCACAATTAACAGATGGAAAAACAGAGATAACACTTATTACATGTACAAATGATGGTTCACAAAGGGTTATTGTAAAAGCAAGAAAAGCTGGTGAATAAATTTTAGATTAGATATAATTTAGGCAGAGTTTTTATAAAAACTCTGCCTTTTAATATCTAATAGAACAAAACAAATTCATAATTAAACTGCACAAATTTAATATTAAAAAGAATATTGAAAATCCAACTAATATAGCAGATAAAACATTTCCACTCGAAAGTGGTATTACTATAGCTAGCAATCCAAAAAATATATTTCCGAACAATACTAAACAAACTTGAAAAACTATTTTTGCTTAAAGAAGATCGCGAAAAACCATTATCAGATGAGCCTAGTATTGACAATATAAGCAAAGAAAGCAATGCTAATATTAGAGAAAATACCACAGCTAAAACTATTCTAGGTAAAAAGCCATAATAAAAAAGTAATGCAATTATTAATGAAATCGCCAATCCTATTGCCATGTTTAATAAAAATTTACAAGACTCTTCTTTCATAAAATACCGCTTCCCTTCATTATAAATTATTTATAATCTTCTATCTCTGCGATATTATATAATATGTAAATTTTTATTATTGGTGAATTTATAAATTTTTCTGTAACTTTTTTATTTCTTTTTCAACTTTTTTTGTTTCTTCTTCTATTTTGCTAATCTCATTATTAATTTCTTCTTTTGTTCTTCTGGTTAAATTTTCATCTTCTAATATTCTTTTTTTATCAAATGAATCTGAACATTTTATATGTAATATAATTTCTTCATTTTCAGAAATCAAATTTAAATATCTATTTTTAGCCTTTTCTAAAGTTTTAACATCACCAATTGCCAATGAATCAGGTTTAATATGTTCACATATTGTTTGAAGCTTAGTCATCATAGACAAATCTAATTCTCTATATGATTTCTCTAATAATTCATATAATTGATTATCTATTCTTGTATTATCAAAATTTATAAGTGGACTAAGTCTTTTTATAAGATTTTTATAAATTACATTAAGTAATTTCAAAAGTTCTTCTGTAACTTTATCTGTAAATTCATCTTCTAAATCTAAAAAAGCTTCTTCTTGAAGTTCATTATATTCATCCTCAATCTCATCAAATTCAACATCTAATTGTTCTTCTATTTCTTTTTCATCAATAGGTCTTTTTAATTTTATCTTTTCTTTGTATAATTCTAATTTTCTATTTGCTCTAAGAAGTTTCAAATTTGCAATAAATGCATCATTTTCTAAAATACCAATTTTATTCATATATTTACTTTCTATATCTGGAATAACATGAAAAGCAAGTAAATCGCGCTCTGCAATTTTTTCTGCTACTTTTTCTTTTAATTTGTTTACTTCAATAATTAAATTCTCATATTCAGGGTCTAAAGTAATATTTTCCATATTTACTTCCTCCTCTCTTTTTTCCAAGTTTGTATTTTAACATATAAATATTAAAAAATCCACTAAAATATAAAATAAATTACTAATTGACTAATTTAATACAGTATTATATACTTTAAATATCAATGGAGGAATTATTATGAAATTAGGAATTGATATTGATGATGTAATTACAGATACATCTAACGAAATATATAAATACATTTTAGAATATGACAAAAATAAAGAAATAATTCCATATTTAGTTGAAATTATGAGAGGTGAAATTCCAGAAATTGCAAAAAACTTTTTAAATAAAAATACCTTAAAAATTTTTTCTACAGTAAAAGTTAAAGAAAATGTACAAAATATAATAAATAAACTTTTAGATGATGGAGATAAAATATATATCATTACATCAAGAGGTGAGAAAAAATATAAAGGTTCAAAAAAACTTACTTTAGAATATTTAAAAAACAATAATATAAAATACACTAAACTAATTTTAGACAGTTTTGAAAAAGCAAAAATTTGCAAAGAAAATCATATAGATATCTTAATTGATGATTCAGTAAAATATTGTGAAAATTTTAAAAATATTGGTGGACAATCAATTGTATTTACTTCAAAAGTTAATGAATCCATATCTACTAATATTCCAAGAGTCAACAATTGGTTAGATTTATATGATAAAATTAATGAAATAAAAGGAAAATAATTATGGAAAATTTATATAGTGAGACTTTGTTTATAATGAAAAAATATGGGATTACTGCTAATAAAAGACTTGGTCAAAATTTTTTAATTGACGAATTTGTAATAGAAGAAATTTGTGATACAGCTAAAGTTTCTTCTTCAGACTTAGTAATAGAAATTGGTCCAGGAATTGGAAGTTTAACTGCAGTATTAGTAGAAAAAGCTGGTAAAGTAATCTCTATAGAAATTGATGAAAAAATGCTTAAAATATTAAATGATAGATTTAAATTTTATAATAATTTTGAACTTATAAATGAAGATATTTTAAAAGTAGACATAAACAAATTAATAAAAGAAAATTTAAATGAAAAAATTACAAAATGCAAAATCGTTGCAAATCTTCCTTATTATATTACTACACCAATAATCATAAAATTGTTAGAAGAAAATCTAAATGTTGAATCAATTACGGTAATGGTTCAAAAAGAAGTAGCGGAGAGACTAACTGCAATTCCAGGCAGTAAAAATGCTGGAGCAATATCACATCTAATTTATTATCATGCTGATAGTAATCTAGCTATAAATGTTTATAGAGACAGCTTTATTCCTGAGCCAGATGTAGATTCAGCAGTAATTAATATAAATTTTTTAAAAGAACCAAGAATTAAAATAGAAAACGAAAAATTATTTTTTGATATAATAAAAGCAGCTTTTTCACAAAAAAGAAAAACTTTAGTAAATGGATTAGTAAATAATAATTTCTTTTCCTCAAAAGAAGATGCAGAAAATGCTTTAATATCAATGGGCTTAGATAAAAAAATAAGAGGTGAAAAACTTACATTAGAAGATTTTAAAAAAATTTACAAAATCATAAAAAGAGTTTAAATAAAAATTTAAACTCCTTTTTATTTATGCTCCTTTTTCTTGTATAGCTTTAATTTCTTCTAAAGCTTTTGATAATTGATCTGGACAAGATGTTGATTTAAATCCACATGGAATTCCTTTTAATCTTTTTATTGCTTCATCTATATTCATTCCTTGAACTAATCTTGAAACTCCAACTGTATTTCCAGCACATCCTCCAATAATTTTTACTGATTTCACAATATTATTTTCTACTTCAATAATCATTTTTTGTGAGCATACTCCTTGTGGTGTATATGTATATTGCATCAAATTTTCCTCCTTTTAGATATATTTTACTTACTAAATACATCCTTTACAATAGGATAACTATTTATAAGTAAATCATATTTTAAGTTTTCTGGCAAATTTTCATCATACATTGCATTTGTAATCGGAAATGTATAATTAGTATATTTAGGCATAAAGCATCTTGTCTTAACTATATAATTTATAAGACAATCATCCTCATTTAACTTAACTTCATGCCTTGTCAAAAAATCTCTCATCATTTCTGTATATTCATCATGAAAATAATTAAAAACTTTTACATATTCTTTCTTATCTGCTAATTCTTGAATTTTTCTTTCGACTAACATATTTACCTCAAAATTTATTACAAATTTTATTATAGTTAATATCATTTTATATTATAGTATTTTAAAAAGCAATAGATTTATAAAAAATTATAATATATAAAGGTAAAAGCAGAGCGAAGAATCTCACTCTGCTTTTACAAAAAGCTTACCAAACCTTAATTACATTATCCAGCATAACCACAGGAACTTCTTTAAGCCCATTCTTCTTGGCATAATATAGAGCGTATACACCTTTGAACATATATCCATTTGAAGAAACAATTATTGGATTTGATTCGGCGTGTCTTTTTACATAAGAAGAACCTTTCTTCTTACACGTTCTATCTAACCATTTCATATCAATTTGCTTAAGTAATTTCGTGATATCATACTGAACCAACCATTTTTTCGGAATAACATACTTTCCTTTCTCAATCCGACTCTTGTTTGCAAAAATAGACTTTTCATATTGTTCCTGCCGTTCTTGATCTGACTGACATTTCAGGTATTTGATATACTGATGATATGTCATATCATTTTTCTTGTTATTGCATTTTTTACAACTTGGAATCAAATTATCTGGAATGCTTATTCCACCATATGCTCTTGGAAACATATGGTCCAAGGTTCTACTCTTTTCTGTCAGCCAACTTCCACAGTAACAGCATCTTTCGTGTCCATGTAAAGCATATGTTAAATTATACATGAGATTTTCAAAATCAATATTTCCCTCAATATATAATTTTCCATTTTTTACATAGGCCAAATTCCGAGATGGTTTTTCTGTGTAAGTAAAACTTCTTGGAAGTTTAAGATTCATTAACTTTCCTCCTACCTCATATAGAATCACTAACTGGCTACATTATAAATACATAATACAAAAATATTTGAGGTATGTCAATATAAAACCTTAATTTAAGCTATTTTAATAAATTACCATTTCTATATGCAATTAATAATTCTTTTAAATCTTCTATTTCAGATTTTAATTTTTTTCCAATATCAGTATCTCCAACTGTCTTTCTTTCTACATTCTCTTTTACAATAATTTCACTAATAATATCACTTTCTTCTTTTATAGCTTTATCTATCGATTCAAATGCTTTATTTTTGCTTAATAATAAACCATGAGAATTATATGTTAAAATATATCCAGCTATTCCAGTTTTTTCTCTATAGCTCTTAGCCAATCCTCCATCTATAACAAACATCTTTCCATTAGCTCTTATTGGACTTTCTCCATCTTTAGCTTTTACAGGAATATGACCATTCATTATATGTGAATCTTCACCTTCTAATCCAAATTCTTTTAAAACCTTTTTGCAATATTTTTCTTGTTCAATGTATTTATAATATGAATTTTTTGGCTCTTTATGTGTTTCTTTATCATCAATAAAATAACTTTCAAAAGTTGCCATCTTTTCCTTTCCAAATAATGGAGAATCTTTACAAGCCCATAAGAACCACATTATATCTATTTCATTTTCGTTATTTTCTATATCAAAATATGCTCTATTGGCAACTGTATTTATTTTATCAAAATATTTTTTACCACTTAATTTTTCCCCTAAAAATTCAACTTTTTTAAATTCACCATTTTCATCAGTTGGAACACATCCATGAAATAATAAATTATCATTAAAAGTTTTATACATTGAACCTTTTTCATATAAAAATTTTATATGTTTATTTAAATTCTCGCTACTTTTAAATGAATCTTTTAATCTTGCAATAACTTCCTCCTCTTCTGATGTTAATTTATAAACATCATTTGGATCAATTGTTGGAAAACTATTTTCATTTAACTTATATTCTTGTTTACCAAGTTTTATAATACCTTTTTTAAAATTAATTTTATCTAATAATAATCTATCTTCCATCTTATATTCTGGATGTTTTTTTATCAAATTTCCTTCAAGCTTAAATTGAATAATAGTTATTGCTTTATGAATTTTTGCAACAGTATTTCTATCACTGTGATCATATTCATTATATTCAAAAACTTTTGGCATAAATTTTTCGCATTTATCATTTTTATAAGTTTCTAATGCAAAAGTTGAAAGTGGTCTTGTATTTATTCCATAACTATCTTCTAAAAGCCCTATATTATTATATCTTGCGCAAATTCTAACAACATTTGCAATAGATGATTCATTTCCACATGTAGCTCCCATCCATAAAACATCATGATTTCCCCATTGTATATCAAGACTATGGAAATTAATTAAACTTTCCATTACTAAATCAGGATGACGTCCTCTATCAAAAATATCTCCAAGTATATGCAAATGATCAATTGCCATTCTTTTTATCAAGTCAGAAATTGCAACTATAAATTCATCAGCTCTATTTAAATCAATAATTGTTTTTATAATTTCTTTATAATATCTATCTTTATCTTGTTCATCACCTTGAGAATGCAATAATTCATCAATTATATAATCAAATCCTTTATTCATAGCTTTTCTAACTTTTGATCTTGTATATTTTGAACTTACTTTTCTTGCGACTTGTATTAATCTATATAAAGTTATACTATACCATTCATCTAAATTTTTAATTTCATTTTTAATTAACTTTAATTTTTCTTCTGGATAATAAATTAAAGTAGCTAACAAGCTTCTTTCTTTTTCTGTAATTGTATTTTCAAATACATCTTCAATTTTGCTTCTAATAATTCCAGCACCATTATTTAAAATATGTACAAATGGTTCATATTCTCCATGAATATCACTTAAAAATATTTCTGTTCCTTTAGGCAAATTTATAATAGCTTTTAAATTAATAATTTCCTCCGTAACTTCACTTATATCTTTATATTCTTTACTTAAAAGTTTTAAATATTTTTCTTTACTATAATTCATCGACTATTTAGCTCCATTCTATAAAATTAAAATTCCCCTATTTTTCATAGGAGAATTTTTTATCTACTTTATTTATATTGGTTTTTATAAGCAAAGTCAATGGTTTTCACAATCTTTTTACAATACTTTCACCATTATTTCACAATTAGTTCATTATTTACACAATCAACTTTAATTGTTGTATTTGGCATAATCTCTCTTTGTAGAATTTTTCTTGCAATTAATGTCTCTAATTTTTTCTGAACAAATCTTTTTAAAGGTCTTGCGCCATATACAGAATCATATCCATTATCTATTAGATAATTTTTAGCATTTTCAGTTAACTCTAATTTTAAATGTTTATCTTCTAGTCTTCTTTCTAAGTCAACTATTAGCAAATCTAATATCTTAGAAATTTCAGATTTTTGTAATGGTTTATAAAATACTATTTCATCCAAACGGTTTAAAAATTCTGGTCTAAAACTCTTTTTAAGTAAATTTTCTACCTTCTCTCTTGCTTCATCAGAAATTTCACCATTTTCTTCAATTCCCTCTAAAATATATTCAGAACCTAAATTTGATGTTAATATAATAATAGTATTTTTAAAATCAACTGTTCTACCTTGAGAATCTGTAACACGTCCATCATCCAATACTTGAAGTAAAATATTAAATACATCTGGATGTGCTTTTTCAATTTCATCAAATAATACAACTGAATATGGTTTTCTTCTTACTGCTTCTGTTAATTGTCCACCTTCTTCATATCCAACATATCCTGGAGGCGCACCTATTAATCTAGAAACAGAAAATTTTTCCATATATTCACTCATATCAATTCTTATAATATTTTTTTCATCATCAAATAAACTTTCAGCTAAACTTTTAGCAAGTTCAGTTTTACCAACACCTGTTGGACCTAAAAACATAAATGAACCTATTGGTCTTGTTGGATCTGATATTCCCGCTCTTGAACGCATTATTGCTTCTGTAACTTTTTCTACTGCTTCATCTTGACCAATAACTCTTTTATGTAATATTTTATCTAGATTTAATATTTTTTCTCTTTCACCTTCCATAAGTTTTGAAACTGGAATTCCTGTCCATCTTGAGATAATCTTTGTTATTTCATCATCTGTTACTTTATTTCTTAAAAGTCCATCTTCTTTTCTTTGTTCATATAACTCTTCTTCTTTTTCTAATTGTTTTTGAAGTTCTGGAAGTTTTCCGTATTTAAGTTCTGCTGCCTTATTTAATTCATAATTTCTTTCTGCTTTTTCAATTTCTCCATTTACATTTTCTATCTCTTCACGTAATTTTTGAACTTTTCCAATAGCTTGTTTTTCATTTTCCCATTTAGCTTTCATACTTCCAAATTTTTCTTTAAGCTCAGATTTTTCTTTTTGTATGTCTGCTAAACGTTGTTTTGATATTTCGTCTGTTTCTTTTGATAGAGCTGTTTCTTCAATCTCTAATTGCATGATTTTTCTTGAAACTTCATCAAGCTCTGTTGGCATTGATTGCATTTCTGTTTTTATCATTGCACATGCTTCATCAACTAAATCTATTGCTTTATCTGGTAAAAATCTATCTGTAATATATCTATTAGATAATGTAGCAGCAGTAATTAAAGCATTATCGGAGATTTTAACTCCATGATAAACTTCATATCTTTCTTTTAGTCCCCTTAAAATTGCAATTGTATCTTCAACTGTTGGCTCATCAACCATTACAGTTTGAAAACGTCTTTCCAAAGCTTTATCTTTTTCAATATATTGTCTATATTCATTTAATGTAGTAGCACCTATACAATGTAATTCACCACGAGCCAACATTGGTTTTAGTAAGTTACCTGCATCCATTGCACCATCTGTTTTACCAGCTCCAACAATTGTATGAATTTCATCTATAAATAAAATTATTTCTCCATTACTCTTTTTAATTTCTTGTAAAACTGCTTTTAATCTTTCTTCAAACTCACCTCTATATTTAGCACCTGCAACTAAAGAACCCATATCAAGAGAGAAAATAGTTTTATTTTTTAAGTCTTCTGGAACATCTCCTCTTACTATTCTTAATGCTAAGCCTTCTGCAATAGCAGTTTTACCAACACCTGGTTCACCAATTAAGCAAGGATTATTTTTAGCTTTTCTAGACAAAATTCTAATAACATTTCTGATCTCTGTATCTCTACCTATTACTGGATCTAATTTTTGCTCTCTTGCCATTTTAGTTAAATCTTGACCATATTTTTCTAATGCTCCATATGTTGATTCTGGATTATCTGTTGTTACTCTTGTATTTCCTCTAACACTTGTTAATACTTTTAAGAATGCATTTTTAGTTATATTATATTTTTTGAATAAAGCTTTTAAATCACTATTTGCATTATTAATCATTGAAATCATGATATGTTCAACAGAAACATATTCATCTTTCATATTTTTAGCAATTTCTTCAGCACTTTCTAACATTGTATTTACATCACTTGCAACATAAATATTTCCGGCTTGATTTAATCCAGCACCCATCATTTTTGGTTTATTAGAAATATTTTTATTCAGTTCTTCTTTAAAAGAATCTGGCACTCCCATTTTTTTAAATAGTTCATTTATTAGGCTATCACTTTGTTCTAATAATGCCATCAAAATATGCTCTTGATCAACTTGAGAATTATGATTTTCTTGAGCTAAGCTCTGAGCATTTTGAATAGCTTCTATTGATTTCTGAGTAAATTTTTGTAAATTCATAAAAATCACTCCTTTCGTTACTTTTTATAAAATAGTTAAAATTCTATATAAAAATAAGCATTTAGAAAACTCAAACTAAACGCTAAACTGTATTATGCTTATTTTATAAATTGCTATTTCTTTTCACGAATAATATTATAGCATCATATCTTAGCAAAGTCAATATAAGAGTGCTAATTTTTACAAAAATTTATACAAAAAAATGGCAGTAGCCACAGGAACAAGTTCCCGTGGTACCACCAGTTTTAGAGAGCCATTA
>CALXVK010000003.1 GCA_944391975.1 uncultured Clostridia bacterium | reverse complement strand
ACCGCTTAAGCGGTTGCTTGTAACAAGGCCTTATAGGCCTATATGAAAATCCACGGGTTCTACCCGTGGATTGTTATCAAAATAAAAATAAAGGTATAATTCTGTTATTATAGAAGTTATACTTTTTTTATTATAATAATTTTAAATTTTCATGATATTTAATGCCTAAAGAATAACTGAGTGCAAAGTAATATTCTTCTGTTTCATAGAATAATTTAATTAACTTATCAAATTTTTCTTTTTCTTTAATAGGTAATGTTTTATTAAAATCATCTATTAAATTCATCTGTTCAAGATATTTTTTATTAAAAATTTTATTTTGTCGTAAAATAGGTATTTTATTTTCAATAAAATTACTAATATATTTGTAGTTGTCATCATTAAAAATCTCCATTATTTTCACTCTTTCTTAAATATTTATTGTATTGATTGTAGTATAACCGTTTTGTTTTTTTTATTAAACTTTAATTGTTAAGTTGAATTAATTGTTTTTTGATTATATTGATTAGAGGTTTTGTTGTAAAATATTGTTGTATTATGTGTACAAGTATTATTAATTAGATAGATAGTACATTATATTTTTATTAAAATATATTCAATATATTGCAGAAAAATTTTTGTTATGATATGATTATTTTCGAATTTAAAAAGAAAATCTTGCATAAGTTATAACAAATACAATTAGAAAGGATGACATAAAAATGTCTGGGAAAAACGAAGATAAAAAAGAACTAAAAAATAGCCAAAATAAGATTGAAGAAAAAAATAAGAACAAAAAATTTGATAAACAAAAAGAAAATACTAAAAATGAAAAAGATTCATCAAATACATCAGATAATATTAAAGACGATAAAAAAGCTTCAAAAAAAGATACAGATAATGTTGATAAAAAGAAAAATAATAAAAAAGATGATTCTAAAAAAATTGAAAATAAATCAAAGGAAGAAGAAATAGTTTTTAAAAATAGTAAATCCATTAAAAAAAAGATTGCTCAGGAGAGTGCAGAAAAAGACGATAAAATAGCTAAGAAGTCTGAAGAAAATAAAAAAATAGACAAAAATGTAAAAAAACCTAAAGATAGAAAAAAAGTACTAATAGCTGTGATTATTGCTATAGTTTTAATGGTTTTTATATTAATTTTTTCAGTTTGTTTTGCTATGATACATGCTACTAAAGATACTATTGCAAGAGGAGTAAGCATCAAAAATATTGATGTTTCAAATTTAACTTATAATGAGGCGAAAGAAAAGTTAGAAGAAGCTTTTGATATTGCAATTGGTATAAATATTAATTTAAAATATGAAGATTTTTCTTATGTTATTGCACCAGCTGATATAAGTTTAAGTTATGAATTAAATTCAGCGTTAGAGGAAGCATATAATGTTGGAAGAAGTGGAAATATAATACAAAATAATTATGAATTGTTAAAAACTGCAATAATGAATAAAAATATTGATGCTAAATTTACTTTTGATGATGATGCACTTAATACAATTATTGAATATATTTCAACTAATGTTCCAAATTTAGTTAAACAATATTCATATTATATAGAAGGCTCTAATTTAATTATAATACCTGGAACTGATGGAATAGAAGTTGATATAGAAAGCCTAAAATCTCAAATTATAGAGAAAATTCAATCAAGAAATCTTACAGAACTTTTAAATAATGCTGAGGATGACAATATTGATATTCCTTATAATAATGTTACAGCAGATGAGATAAATATAGATGCAATTTATAGTGAAGTAAAAACTGACCCTCAAGATGCATATTATGTAGAAGCAACAGAGACAACTGAATTTGAAATACATCCTGATGTTGATGGTGTGGATTTTGCTATAAGTATAGATGAGGCAAAAGCAATTGTTGCTGAAGAAGGAAAAGACCAATATGTTATTCCACTAAATATTACAAAAGCTAATGTAACTATTAATGATATAGGAATTGAAGCTTTTCCATATGAAGTTTCAAAATGTGAAACAACTTATGATGCAAGTAATAAAGGAAGAAGTGAAAATTTAAGAATTGCTGCTTCAAAAATAAATGGTACTGTATTAATGCCTGGTGAACAATTTTCATTTAATGAAGTAGTTGGAGAAAGGACAATTTCAGAAGGTTATCAAAATGCAGCTATATATTCAAATGGGCAAGTTGTTGATGGTTTAGCTGGTGGAATTTGCCAAATTTCTTCTACATTATATGGTGCAGCATTAGATGCAAATTTACAAATTGATGAACGTTATAATCACTCATTTACTACTTCATATTCTAAACCTGGAAAAGATGCAACAGTAGTTTATGGAGTTAAAGATTTAAAATTTACAAATACAAGATCATATCCTATAAAGATTGAAGCTAGTGTAAGTGGGGGCGTTTGTACATTTACTATTTATGGAATTAAAGAAGAAACAGAATATGATGTTAAAATAATTCCTGTAACAACAGAAACAACAGCATTTACTACTCAAACTATTGAAGATTCTTCACTTCCTGCTGGTACAACAGTAGTATCACAGGCAGGAGCAAATGGTTGTAAAGTTACAACTTATAAAGAGGTGTATCTAAATGGTGTTCAAATTTCTAGAGAAGTAATTTCAAATGATACTTATCAAGTTATGACAAGAATAGTTAGGGTTGGTTCACAAGCGGCTACAATATCAACAGATTCTACAGCTAATACACAAGCTACTACTGAAACTCCTCAAGTAGATACATCGACACAAACTCCAGAATCAGCTCCAACTCAAACAGAAGAAACAACAGATCCACAAATATCTGCGGATTCAGAAGCAGAAGTTACACAATAAAGAAAAGATAAAGAACAATATTAAAATTTTAAAGCCTTTCAAGATTTGTTTATGAAAGGCTTTTTGTTTTTAAATACTATCTTTAAAAGAAAAACTACAGCTTAACCGTTGACAATTTTTTAAAAAATGGTATAATACTTTTGTTAACTAATTGAATATGCGCCATTAGCTCAGTTGGTAGAGCAGTTGACTCTTAATCAAATGGTCGGAGGTTCGAATCCTCTATGGCGCACCAAAATAAAAAAACATGCTTGTCATGTTTTTTTATTTTGTAAGCGATTTGGATTCGAAAAGGACGTGCCTGAACAAAGTGAAGGCAAAAACAGTCCGGTGGACTGTTTTTAGGACGCGGCTCGCCGAATCCTCTATGGCGCACCAAAATAAAAAACGTGCTTGTCACGTTTTTTTGTTATTAAAAATTATTATTCAGTTAAATTATTTAACATAGTTCTTATCTTATTTATTTTTTCGGGTTTAACTTGATTTGGTGGATTATAATATCCTTTTGATGTTGCTAACTTAAATAGTTCATATTCAAAACTTTCAAGATTAGAACGAATATTTTGAAAAGTTTGTCTTAAATCTGGATTTTCTGTTTGAACTATTGCATCAGAATATATTTTTATCTCATATTTTGAACTTTCTAATATGTCATTTACCATATGTTTTTCTTCCATAGATAAATTAATTAACTCCTTTCTATTGTATTATGGGTTTAAAAAAGATATTAGTTTTTGAGATGTATTAAGTGCTTCTTGAGAAGCTTTATTAAATACTTGCTTAATTTGCGGATCTACGGCGTAATCAGAGTAGTTTTTTAATTTTTCATAACAAATGTTTTGATATTCTATAAAATGCTTTAAATTTTGTAATTCTACTTCATTTAAATTAGGCATAATAAACCTCCAAAAAATATTTATTTTATAAATATTATTTACCTAAAAAAAATAATTATTCAAAATTTAAAAAAATGAGATAAATACATGAAAAAAGAAGATAAGTTAGAATTTATCGTAAAAAATGACTTTTTTGCTAAAATTTTACAAATTGATTACATATAAAAAAATATTATAGAATACATGTGATTAATATACTAGGGGATTAAATATTTAAGGAAGAGGTGAAAAAATGGTTAGTGTATTTAAAAATTTAGTTATCCATTTTAGAACGTGGATTAAATTTTTAATTATATTGGCTATTGGATTAGGAATAATATTTTTTATTGTGTTTTCAGTATATAAACCAGTTTATGCGGTTACAATTTCAGGAAAATTTTTAGGATATTCTAATGATAAAAGTGAATTGCAAGATAAAATTAATGAATATATGAAAAGTGGTGATTCTGACCATGTTGCTTTTGTTGATATTGAAGTGCTTCCAGATTATTCATTTTGTTTAGTAAAAAAAGATCTTGAAACAGAAGATGATAAAATTTTTAATGAAGTAATTGAAACTGGAATTACATATTATAAATATTATGCTATTTTGGTAGATTCAGAAGAAAAATATTATGTATCATCATATCAAGAATGTGAGAGTATTATACAACAGTTAAAAGATAAAGATAGTGAAAATAAAGATAGTATTTCTTATGTGGTAAAATATGAGACAGATCTTAAGGAATTTACAGATACAGATACAGTAGTTGCTTCGTTATATGTTGAAAAAAAACCAGAGGTTACTATACCTCAAGTTTCAAATTCAACTAGATTAGGCAGTGTTGTTACATCAATAAATGTTAATTATAATTATGTGGATGTGGGAATTAATTTTAGAAACCCTATCTCAGGTACTGTAACATCAAGATTTGGTTCAGTAAGTAGTATAAGATCTAGTGTCCATACAGGGCTGGATATTGCTGCCTCAACAGGTACTCCAATTGCAGCAGCAGCTGCTGGAACAGTAACTTTTTCTGGAACAAAAGGTTCTTTTGGAAAATTAATTACAATTGATCATGGAAATGGTGTTATGACATATTATGCACATTGCAATGCATTGTATAAAAGTGTTGGAGAAACAGTTAATCAAGGAGATATAATAGCAGCAGTAGGAAGTACAGGAAATTCAACTGGACCTCATTTACACTTAGAAGTGAGAGTAAACGGTGTAGCATATAATCCAAGAAATTATTTTGCATATTAATAATATATATAAAATTTTGTTTTAAAACTTGCAAAAAATATTTTGCAAGTTTTAATATTCTATAAAAATATAAAATAAAATAAATTTGTATGAATATATATGTATTTCTTTTGGAGTTGATTCTTTGTATTCAGGAAAATTATGAAATAATTTTTTTAAGTTATTTTTAGGTGATTGTATCCATTGATCTAAAGAAATATTGCAATTTTTTAAATCCTCTGTATCTAACAATATTTTTATTTTTGTTTTTTTAAAATTATTAATAACCATTTAAGAATCCTCTTATATAATATTTATAATTTTATTATATAATATAAAAAAATAAAGTAAATGGAAAATTAAGAAAAGTATAGAAAAATTCGTATTTTCTTTCAAATAAAACTAATAATATTTTTTTGAAAAATTAATAAATTTAGGGTTGAAAAATTAAATGTATCAATATATAATAACTAAGTACTAAAAATTTTTTAGGGAAATAATGATTTGGAGGAATAATTGATATGGCAACAAAAGACAAAAGTATATGGATTTTAATAATTTTTATTTTATCAGGGTTAGTTATTGGAGGACTCTTAGGAGAACTTGCTCGGCTCAGTTAGTTGGCTTTGGTGGCTAGGATATGGACAAGAATTTGGACTTTCTTCTCCATTATCGTTAAATTTAAATATTTTATCAATTACATTTGGATTGACATTTAAGATTAGTATAGCTAGTATAATTGGAATGGCTATAGCTATATTTATATATAGAAAAATATAAAATACGGCTTTGATAGTTGTAAAAAAGGCTTGATAAGCTAGGCAGTAAAGGATTGATGCATAAATGAAATTATTAAACCTTAATAATAGAGATTTAGGAATAGATTTAGGAACAGCAAATATTTTAGTTTCTATGAATAATAAAGGAATAGTATTTAGAGAGCCTTCTGTTGTTGCAATAAAAAAAGATACTGAAGATGTTGTTGCATTTGGACAAGAGGCAAAAGAAATGTTAGGAAGGACTCCAGAAAGTATTTTAGCAATTAGACCATTAAAAGATGGTGTTATAGCAGATTTTACAGCAACTAAGTTAATGCTAAGTTCTATTATAAATAAAGTAACTAAAAATTTAAAAATAATAAAACCTAGAGTTGTAATAGGTGTTCCTGCAGGAATTACTGAAGTTGAAGAACGCGCTGTTCAAGAAGCTGCTCTTTCATGTGGAGTAAGAGAAGTGTATTTGATTGAAGAGCCAATGGCTGCTGCAATTGGTTCTGGTCTTAGAATAGAAGAACCATCTGGTAATATGATAGTAGATATTGGTGGTGGAACTACAGAAATAGCAGTTGTTTCACTTGGTGGTATTGTTGTAAGTAATTCAATAAAAATTGCTGGTGATGAGATGACTGAAGATATTATAAATTATGCTAAAAGATTTTTAAACATGGTAATTGGTGAAGTAACAGCAGAAGAGGTAAAGATGGAAATAGGTTGTGCAATGCCATTTATGACTGAGTTAAAAAAGACAATTAGAGGAAGAGATTTAAAAACTGGTTTACCAGTAAAAAAGGAAATTTCTTCAGTCGAAGTTCAAGATGCAATGCGCGAATCCATAAATAAAATTGTTGAAGGTGTAAAATCAACTTTAGAATTGACTCCTCCAGAACTTTCATCAGATATTGTTGTAAATGGAATAATGCTTGCTGGTGGAGGAGCTCTTATTAAAAATTTAGATAAATTAATTTCAGAAAAAACAGGCATACATGTAAATATTGCAGAAAATTCACTTGATTGTGTTGCAAATGGAACGATGGCTGTTTTAGAAAATATTGATAAACTAAAAAATGTGGTTAGTATGTCATATGGTAGAAGAAAATAGGAGGATAATTAATGGGTGAAAATAGACATATTGGTCTTTTAGGAACAATTGTAACAATAGTTATTTTAATATTATTAATATTACTTACTAATGTTGATACAAGTGAAATGTCTTATATAAAAAGCCTTACAACTAAAATAACGGCTCCTGTTCAAACTTTATTTACTAATTTAAAAAATAAAATAACTGGAAATGATGAATATTTTGCTCAAATGGATGAATTAAAATCAGAAAATGAAGAGTTAAAAAAAGAAAATAGTAAGCTTCAGGAACAGTTAATAGAATATGATATTTTAAAAGCTGAAAATGAGAGTTTGATAGAAAAAATGAATTTAACAGAAAAGTATTCTGAATATTCAACAGTTCCTGCAGATGTTATTAATAAGGATATTAGTAACTATAGTAGTACTTTAATAATAAACGTTGGAAGCAATGATGGAATTGAAAAAGGTATGACAGTAATTGCTGATAAAGGTTTAGTAGGACAAATTACTTCTGTAACAGAAGATACAGCTCAAGTAAAAGTAATAATTGATGCAGGTAGTACGGTAAGTTGTAATATCAGTACAACATCTGATAGTGTTATTTGTAAAGGAACTCTTGATAATAATCAACAAATGAGAGTTACATATATTCCAACAGATGCTGATTTAATAGTTGGCGATAGTGTTGAAACATCTGGAGTAGGCGGGCTTTATGAAAGAGGAATTCATATTGGAACTATATCTGAAATAGTTACAACTACAAATGATACAGATAGATATGCAATAGTAGATGTTGCGGTTGATTTCTCAAAGCTTACAACTGTTTTAGTTATAACTAATCAATAAAAACTTGGAGGTCATGAATTTTGAGAAAAGTAGGAAATATTAGAAAACAAAAAGTAAGTGTAGCTTCTAATTTAATTGTTTCAATTATATTAATTTTTGTTTTTATACTTATATATTTTTTACAAGCTTGTGTTTTTTCAAATATAACAATTGACGGTGTAAAGCCAAATTTATTTGTGATTTTTATTTTAATAATAGGTTTATTTGGTAATAATACCTTGAGTCTATTATTTAGTGTGATTTGTGGTATATGGATAGATTCTATTTATGGTGAAGTGATAGGAATCACACCAGCAATGTTTTGTTTGATTGGATTTATGGCAACATGGTTTGATTCTTTATGGTCAAAAGATGAAAAAATTTCTATAGTAATAATGGTTATTATAGCGACTTTTATTTTTGAATTTGGAAGCTACTTTTTAAGATCAGTTATATTTGATTTTGAAATGGAACTATTAGCATTTTTTAAGATTTTGGCTATTGAAGAACTATATAATGTTTTATTAACTATTATTTTCTTTGGATTGATAAAAAAACTTGGATATAGTATGGAAAGAAAATTAAAAAGAAGTAATATGTATACAGTTGAATTATAATACACCTTAAAATAAGAAGGGATGATAAAAACTGAAAAAAAATATGACTATTAAAAAATCTAAATTAAATAAGGTAAAACAACATAAACAGCAAGTCAAAAGAATTGATACAAATATTAGGTTTAATATATTGTCAGTTTTGGTATATGCCTTAGGAATAGTGATTCTTGTTAGACTATTTTTTCTTCAAATAATAAATGGAGAAACATATAGGGAAACTTCAAATACAAGAATATCTCGAGAAACTACAATTGAGGCAACAAGAGGTAATATATTAGACAGGAATGGAACTGTTTTGGTATCATCAGAAATGACTTTTTCTTTAGAAATGTACAAAAGTAAATCTGATGATGAAAGCTTAAATTCATCTATTTCTTTAATGACGCAGATTCTAGAGACTAATGGAGATTCATATGTTGATAATTTTCCAATAAGTATAGAACCTTTTGAATATAATTTTTCTTCTGAGGAAGAATTGACTGAATGGAAAGAAGAAAATGATATTCCTTTAGAAGCATCTGCAGAAGAAGCATTTTATATTTTTAGAGATAAATATGAGATAAATAGTGATGATATATATGAAATTAGAAGAATTCTAGCAATTAGATATGAAATAACAACAGTTGGATATTCAGCAACAAGGTCACTTCCAATATCAGATAGCATTTCTAGAGAAAGCGCTGTTCAAATTCAAGAGAATAGTTTGGATCTAACAGGATTTAATGTTGTTACAGATTCTAAAAGAATTTATTATATGGGAAGTTTAGCATCTCATATTTTAGGTTATATGGGTAGAATTTCTGAAAGTGATGAAGAAAGGTTAGAATCTCAAGGAGATACTTATGAATATGCTTCTGATGATAAAGTTGGAAAAACTGGAATAGAAAGAGTTTTTGAAAAATACTTAAGAGGAACAGATGGCATAAAACAAATAGATATGGATGTAAATGGTACTATAACAGGAGAATATGTTACTCAAGAGGCAATAGGTGGTTCTGATGTTATTTTAACAATTGATGCAAATCTTCAATCAGTATTAGAAAGTTCTTTAGCACAATGTATTTCTAATATAAGAAATGGATATTATGGTTCAGTTTATGAAGCTAAAGGTGGAGCTGCAGTTGTTGTTAATGTAAATACTGGTGAGATTTTAGCAATGGCAAGTAATCCTGATTATTCTCCACAATTTATGTATGATGGAATTTCAACATCTGAACAAATAGCACAATATAATAGTTATACAGAACAAAATGCATTTTTTAATAAAGCTATTCAAGGAAATTATGCTCCAGGATCTACTTTTAAAATGGTAACAGCCATTGCTGGATTAGAAATCGGGGCAATTACAGCAGATGAAAGAATTAATGATACAGGAGTGTATACAGCAGTTGGAAGACCTTATGCAAATTGTTGGTATTATGATAGTTATCATGTTGGACATGGATATTTAAATGTTTCAGGTGCTATTCAGAAATCATGTAACTTTTTCTTTTATGAGACTGCTAGAAGAATGGGAATAGAAAATTTAGCAAATTATGCAAAATATTTTGGATTAGGTCAAAAGACAGGAGTTGAGCTTTTAAGTGAGTCTTCTGGTTCACTTGCTTCAGGAGGAGATGGATGGACTGCTGGTGATACAATTAGAGCTGCAATCGGACAAAGTGATAATGCTTTTACTCCAATTCAAATGGCAAAATATATTGCAATGATTGCAAATGGTGGAAATAAAATTGATTTAACAATTATAAAAAATGTAATGAATTCAAATGGTTCAACTGTATCAACAGATGAGTTAAATAATTATGTAAAAATTGAATTAGGATTAGAGGATGATACATCTCCAGATTTAACGATTAATAGTGAAAATATTCAAGTAGTTAAAGAAGCGATGAAATCAGTTGCTGAAGAAGGTGGAACAGCATATTCTGTATTTCGTGATTTTGGTATTGAGATAGGAGGAAAAACAGGTTCTGCTGAAACATCAAGTGGAGACGGAGGAGATGTAAATGCATGGTTTGTTGGATTTGCACCATATGATAATCCACAAATTGCAGTTGTAGTTGTTGTTGAAAATGGTGGACATGGATATTACACAGCTGAAGTTGTAAAAGCAATTGTTCAAGAATATTTTGGAACAAATACAGCAGCTGTTACAGAAGATATGTCTGTTCAGTCTGAACAAGAAAGGATGAATTAAAGTTTTTTGAATAGCAAGCTATTCAAGATAAGGAGGTTAAAAATGCTTAATAATATTAAAATTACTCAAAATACAAATGAGATAATTTTGACAATGAATGTTGTTGCTGATGTAGATATTCTTTGTGATGAATTGGAAGAAAAAGTTGCTAAATTAAAGGAATTTTATCAAACAGCAAAAATTCCAATTAGAATTACTGGTAAATTATTTACGGAATCTGAATGTGAAAGAATAAGGAAAATAATAAATGATGAAATTGAGGTAGAAATTCATTTTGATCAACCTTCTGATCTTCTTGGATTACATGCAATAAAAAAGACATTTCAAACAGAAACAGAGGTATCTGAAACTAAGTATATAAAAGGATCTGTTCGTTCAGGACAGGTAGAAGAATATTCAGGCAGTATAGTTATTATGGGAGATGTTAATGCTGGAGGAGAAGTTATAGCGGGCGGAAATATTGCAATAATAGGAGCTTTAAGAGGCTTAGCTCATGCAGGAGCAAATGGAAATACAAAAGCTTTAATAACAGCGAACTATATTGATGCAACTCAAATTAGGATTGCAAATCAGGTTAAAGAAATAGAAGAAAAAATAGAAAAATGTCCAGTCTGTAGATTGGAAGGAAATGAAGTTAAAATTGTATAAATATTAGGAATACTCTTTAAAAAAAGAGTATTCTTTTTTTATTATGTAATAAGCAATAATATTAAAATTAAATACAATGAAAAGTCTGTATTATTTTCTTTATAAAGTAGAAAAAGTAGGCACATTATTAAAATATCATCATCATTAAAATTATTTAAAAACAATATATTTTGCATTTTATACCTACCTTTTTTTAAAAATTTAGTTTCCGAGAATCATTTTTATTTATTATTTCTAAAATACCTAGAAGATTTGCAATCCTTATGTATTGATCTAATTTTTGTTTTTTTTCTTCTCTTAAAAATGGCTTTAATGAGTATAATAGATTATTTCTAGGAGAATTTGAAGAATTTATTTGGTTAAAAGCTTTTTTAAATTTTAATATGGTATCTAGATCAAAATCAAAATCTAATGGATTAGATTCATGCTCATCACCTAAAACTTTTCCCAAATCTATATTTTTATCTTTTAATATATTGTTAAACTTACTAATAATATCACTCATATTATCCATATTTTTAATATCCTTTCATAATTAAAAACTAATTTTCTTTTTGCTTATTTAAAATATCTTGAGCTTGTTTTAATTTTTTTTCTAGTTCAGTTTTATCCATTTTTTCAAGCATTTCTAATATTTTATTAAAATCCATATTGTTAATATTATCCATAAAAATCATCCTTTCTATATCTTCTTTTTTTTATTATATGCAAGATTTCCGTAAAGTTTAAATATTTTTTAAATATTTATAATTTTTTAGAAAAAAGTTTTTTATAAAAATAATTAAAAATGTAAACTAACCTAATATGACAAAAGAGATTTCTGAATTATCTAAAGGACGCTAAAAAAAAGAAATAAAATGTCAAAAAGACTTGAAAAAGTTGACATAAACGTTTATAATATAAAGTGTATGGGTGTAATTTTTTTGACTCATACAAGATTATAAAAATGTAATCAAAATTTTATAATAATAATTTTAAATCTCGAACAAAATATACCCGTACAAATTTTGCAATTTTTTGTCAAAAACTTGAATAAGAGGGTAGTTGATAATAATTGACATTTGTAGTAGTATAGATATGAATATTTAGAGGTTTAAAAGCGAATTATGGAGGTAAGAAGAAATGTTAAAAATTAACTGGAAAAAGAAGTTGATAGTAATGATTCTGATCTTTACTTTAACTTTTGCCGATTTTGCTCTAGTAAGCAAAACATTTGCTACTTCTATATTAGATTCTTTCTCTAATGATGAGGGAGATACAGGAAGTGCTAATGTAGAGTTTGATGCAAGTTTTGTTATTTCTAAAGAAATGGAGGAAGAATCTGATGCTGACAAAACGGTAGGAGCTTCTCAAGAAGAACCTTCTACTGATATGTCTCAAGAAACTGTTACAGAAAATACTGTTAGTGAAGAATCTTCTACTGAAAATGAAGTTAACGTTCAAGACACAACAGGAAATGAAACAAATTCTGCAGTAGAAGAAACAGTAGCTAATGATGTTCCTACAGAAAATGTTACTACAGATGAAAATGAAGTAACAGTAGAAACGCCAGAAGAATCTTCTGATTTAGAAACTGAAGAAGCAAAAGAGGTTGTAGCTGATGTTAATACGAGTACATTAAGCTTAAAGTTAAATGTAAAAGTATCTAATGATGGCTATCTAAAAGATGGAAAAATAATTCTTGGAAATGGAGAAGAACTTAATTTTTCAATCAATTCAGAAAATTTTGAAAATGGAATGATTCAAAATTTTGAAAATAGCGAAATAGAATTAGTTCAAATGAATGCTGGTTCTGAAGCAAATATTACATTTCCAATTTACTATGAAAATACTTCATATGTCGAATTAGATAATGTATCTAAATCAAATGTAATAAAATTTGAAGGAACATATGTAAATGATGATGTAGAAATACCAGTTTCCAAAGAAATTAATTTATCGTTATCTTGGCAAGATAATAGAGAAACAAAAGTTAGTTCAGAAGTAACAAAATATGTTAGTTATAGTATAAATGGAGCTAATGGAGTAATTTTACAGACTCTTATTAAAGCTGATAATACTACAGAAAATAAAACATTACCAGTAGAAAATTCTTCAATTGATGTAGATGTTCCTACAATTAATGGAGTTAAACCAGAATCTGTAAAAGTTGATGCTACTTCACTTATGGGAACAACAGGAAAAGGAATTGATGAATTACAATTTGGAAGTGATAACTGGTCATATGATTCTGAAAATAATAAATTAAATATAAATGTTCAAAATAGTTCAGAGCTTGTATCTATTCAAAACGAAGATGAGGTTTTAATTGATGAAACAGCTGAAGAGGTAGAGGCTTATTTCGCAGGTTCAGGAACAGATGAATATTTAGTAACATATATATATAAAAATGTCTCTTTGGAAAATGTAGAAATAACTTCTAATATAACATCTACTTTTAATATGTATGGCGGAACAAGTTTAGTTTCAAACGAAGAGAAAGTAGTTGCTTTAACAGAAGAAATAGGAGACATTGTAACATTCTCTACTGAAACAGTAACAGATTCAGTCTCAAAAGGATATACATATTTAAATTATAATAATTCAGATAATAAGTACGAAATAGAAATAGATAATAATTTAATTTTTAACATTTCTTATAAAGATATAGTAAGTGGTTTATATTATGAAGATAGTACAAACTACTATATAACAAAAACAGGTGAAAGTGTAGAACAAAATGATTTATATTATAAAACATTAAAAGTTAGCCAAAGCAATTTTAATGAAATGCTTGGAGAAAATGGTTATATAAATATTTATGATAATGCTGGAAATTTATTAGCAACTTTAAACAATCAGACGAGTGTAACAGAAGAAGGAAATTATGAAGTAAGTTTTACAAATGTTGATATTAGATGGGTCAGAATTGAAACATCAGCACCTATAACAGAAGGAAACTTAAACATAATAACAGTTAGAGCATATAAAGATACTAGCTTTGATAAGTCAACTTATAAAAACTTTGATAGAATGAGCATAAATTCTATTGCAAGAGCTAGATATACAGATGTTAATGAATTAGTAGATGCTGGAACTGCAACATCTGAAACAAAATTAGAAGATACAACAACTAATGCAGTTTTAAGTATTGGACAAGATAGTTTATCTACATTAGCTATGAATAATAATGTAGAATTAAAAATCGAACTTAATAATGAAGAAATTACATCAGATGTATATGGAACTTCTGAGTTTGTAATTAAAATGCCAGAATATATTGAAAGAGTTGAAATTACAGATAGTAGTATAGTATATGGAGAAGGATTAGAGCTTTCAAATATAGAATTATTTGAGCAAGATGGTTCAATATATTTAAGAGTAAATGTAACGGGAACTCAAACAGCGTTAAGTTCAGGTATTGTATCAAATGGTACAAATATTGTTTTAAATGCAAATATAAGAGTTAACTTATATGCGCCTGCAATGACAACAAATTTTGAATTAATATATGTAAATACAGAATCAACAAGTTATACATCAGAAAGAGATGGAATGGGATATAATGTAGCTCCTATAACATATTCTGCTCCAAGTGGAGTTGTTTCAGTAAATACGATTTCAGGATTTAATGGTAGTAGTGAAACAGTTTCTTCAGTAAAACAAGGAACTGTTATAGGGGATTTAGATATTTATTCAACATCAAAAACTGCAAAAATGGAATTAATTATAATGAATAATGCAGAAAACAATATATCAAATATTAGTATATTAGGTAGAACTGTTTTCCAAGGAAATACAGATTTAATAAGTGGTGAAAGTCTAGGAACAACAACAGATGCTCCTATGGTTTCAGGAATAGTAAGTGATTCAAATAATGGAACTGATTTTACGATTTATTATTCTACAAATGCGAATGCAACAAATGACTTAAATGATAGTGCAAATGGATGGACTACACAAGTTACTGATTGGGGATCTGTTAAATCATATTTAATAGTTCCAAATGATTCAAACTATCAATTAGGTGTAACTCAAAAATTACGTTTTTCATATGAATTTACAATTCCAGAAAATTTACCACATAATGAAGACTTTTATGGAACTTTTGGAACATACTATACAAATAATTCAAATGTTGCAACTCTTAATGAAGTATCAATTGCAGATTTAGTTGGATTAAGTACAGGAGTTGGTCCAGAGCTTTCAGTTGAATCTTCAACAAATGTTACAACAATTAATGAATTTGAAGAATTTGAGTATACAACAGTTGTAAAAAATACAGGAGAAGTAACTGCAGAAAATGTAGTTATTACAGTACCAATTCCTGAAGATATATCATATAGTAGAACTTTAACAGATAATGAAGATGTACAAATAGTTGTTGATTCAGAAGGAACTAATGTAGTATATAATTTAGCTGAATTTGAAGTAGGAGAAGAAATAGAAATTACTACTGTATTAGAAATTAGAGAGTTAGATAGAAATAATGAGACAAATTCTGTTACTATATATTCAACAGTTACAGCTGAAGATTTAGGAACTACATTGACTTCAGAAGAACATGAAATAAATGTTATAGATGCTGAAATGAGAATTACAGTAGACGATTCTAAAATTGCAGAAGGAGCGATTCTTAAAACTGAAAATGAAATTGCATTAAATATAACTGCTTATAATTTAACAGAAAGTGATTTTACAAATGCTGAATTTTCAATATACATAGATGAATCATTAGATGTTACAGAAATGAGAGCATATAATGATGATTATAGTGTATCAGAAATAGGTGAATTTGATGAAAGTACAAGAATGTATACATGGTCAGTTGATAGTATAGAAGCAGGAAAATCAAAAACATTTATATTATACTTAAAAGTTGGTGAAATAACTGGAACAGAACTTTCTAAAGATATTGAATTAAAAGTAACAGGAAAAGCAGATAATGTGGAAACATATGAATCAAAAGCTTTTAATATAACTGTTGGTAGAGCAAGCTTAATAATTAAACAAACCACAAATAATACTAACACTTATGTTAAAGAAGGAGAAATAATAGAATATGTATTTACAATAACAAATGAAGGACCTGTTATGGCAAAACCGCTTGTTTTAACAGATAAGGTTCCAGAAGGAATAACTATTACTGAAATAAAATATGAGGTAAATGGTAGAACGGTAAGTCGTTTAATGTCAGAAACAGAAGAAGCAAGTGTAAATATTTCTATAGGAGCTGGAGAAACAAAAGAAGTTACGGTTCTTGGTGTAGCTAGAAACTTAAATGGTGTTCAGCAATTATCGGTGACAAATGTTGGATCTATTTCATCTGGGGGAGAAACAATTGATTCTAATAGTGTAACGCATATTATAGAATCTACAGGTGGAGGAACAACAGCAGGAGAAAGTTCTTCAGGAACTCCAAGTTCATCTATATCATCAAGTAGTAATATATTAAAAACATATAATATTGATGGTATTGCTTGGATAGATTCAAATAATAATGGAGCAAGAGATGATGATGAAGAATTAGTAAAAGATGTAACAGCAACATTAGTTGACTCAGATAGTGGAACTATAAAACAAACAGCTGTAACTAATTCAGAAGGTCAATATAGATTTAGTGGTGTAGAAAATGGAAATTATATTGTGATTTTTGATTACGATACTGTATTATACACAGTAACAACATATCAAAAGGAAAATATAGCATCAAATATAAATTCAGATGTTATTTCAACAAAAGTTGAAGAAAACGGAGTTTATAGAAATGCAGCTGTAACAGATGTAATTACAATTGCTGATGGAAGTATTTCAAACATAGATATTGGTTTAGCAGAAGCATTAAAATTTGATTTGAGTTTAGATATGGGAATTTCTAGAATAACAGTTCAAAATTCACAAGGTACAAGATCTACAGATTATAATTTAGAAACATATACTAAAACAGAAATTTCACAAAGATTTTTAGCTGGTTCAGAAATTTATATAGAATACACTTTTACAGTAAGGAATGAAGGAGAAGTTGCAGGATATGCTTCAAGTATAGTTGATTACATACCAGATGGAATGAACTTTAATTCAAGTATGAACTCTGATTGGTATACTGGAAATGATGGAAATCTATATACGACATCACTTGCAAGCACAGAAATTGCACCAGGTGAATCAACAACGATTACATTGATTCTTTCAAAAACAATGACTAATGAAAATACAGGTACTGTATCAAATACAGCAGAAATAGCAAGCGATTACAATATTTATGGAATATCTGATATGGATTCAACACCAGGAAATAATAATCAAAGTGAAGATGATTTTGCTAGAGCTGATAGTATCTTATCAGTTGGAACTGGTGGAATATGGATTTATACATCAGTAATAATAACAACAATTTTACTAGTCGGAACAGCAGTATTTATAGTGGTTCTGAAAAGAAAAAATAGATTAATAAAAGGGGGTGTTTAATATGAATACATTAAAAAAATATTCAAAAATCATTTTAATATTATCTATATTAATGCTTTGTATTATGGCCCCTAATATTGTATCTGCATATAATAATGGAGATGTAACAGTTGTAGAACAAGCTACGAACTCTACGAATACGGGTAGCAGTTTTGTAGTTACAGTGAATGATTTATCCGGTGCTAATGGAAATACATGGTATATGATATGTAATGAACATGGAAAATTGTTTAGAAGTGTTAGAACATTATATACAGAAGTTGCTACACATGATTCTGATACTACGTCAGAAGAAGCTTATATATTATCAAATTTAGATGAATATAATGCCAAAGGATATTATACTGAAACAGCAGGACAAAATGCATGGTGGAATAGAGGAAATTATGATACAGATTCAACAACAGATAATTTATATGTTGAAGATTTACCAATGAGTTTTGATTCAGAAGGTGAAAGAAAATTAATTGAATTGGTAAAATCAGGAGAAATTGCTCATGGTGATGAAAGAGAAGTAAAAGAAACATTAAAAGATATAATAGATGAACATGGTACGGAAGATTCTACAAGTTCAAATATAAATGAATTATATGAAGCACTATTAGAATTATATTCTCAAGTTAGTTCAGGAATAGAAGCAGGTGAAGATTTATCAGATGAAGCTAAGGCTTTTGCTGAATACTTATCAAATCCTTCTTATAACAAAGGAACAAAATCATATACAATTAATGGAATAACAGTTAGTGCTCCAGATTTACAAATGGAAGCAACATTAGTTGATGAAAATGCTACAGTTTCATTCTCAGAAGATGATAACTCATATATTGTAGGTCCATTTGAACTTGTTTATCCATATAATGTGTATACAGCTGCAGATGGAACAAATATAATGTTTTCTGGATTAGATCCAACAGATTTTACTTTAGAAACAAACTTAGGTGAAATGACATATGGAACTGATTGGACTATTTCATATGAAGATGTTAATGCTGCAGATATTAATGGATTACCATTACCAAAAGGCTCAAATGATGCAAGTAGTACAAATTTCTATATAGTTTTAAATTATAAACCAGGAATGACACAAATTACAAAATTAGAATTTACTTTTAAGTATATGAATGCTGGTGGTGTATGGAAAGAATATGAAGGACAAATGACACAATGTCCTGATTGTGGTACTTATAATGATTATGATGCAGATCATTGTGTAAATGGTTGTGGATATTGGGATCATTCAGGATGTAATCATAGTGAAGATAACTATAATTGTGATCCAGATTGGGTATATTATTCTCTTACTACAGTAGGAGACACTCAGAATTTAGCTATTTTGGTAAGAGCTGTTAGATGGTATACATATCAAAAAATTACATGGGAAGGCGAAGTATTTGGGAAATCATCAATAACTGTTGATAAAACAACTGTTGATGAGGATGGAAATAAAGTAGAAGTTGATGATACCTTCTATTTTGATATATATATTGACTATCATGATGGAGAAGGAGAAAAATTGTTTGAAACTCTAGCTGTTTCTACTAAAGACGGAGTTGGATCAAAAACTTCTGCAACAATTTATTGGGTTGGTGGAACAGCACCAAGCTACAGAGTTGAAGAGCATGATAAAGAAGGATATACAAATGATGGCCCTTGGCAAGGAACACTTACTGAAAACCAAACAATTCTTATAGAAGCAACAAATACAGTTATTCCAGATAGAGGTAGAATAGAAATTGATAAAAAACTTATTAATTCAACAGATGCTTTAGAATCAGAAACTTTTACTTTTGAAATTGATGTCTGGGGAACTTTTAAATATAATGATGGAGATATTGGAACATACTCTGCTGATGAACCATTTGAATTAACAGGAACAATCACAGGTGAAGGAATTTGGGTATCAGAAGAATTTGAATGGTATGGAGATGCACCACAATATAGAATAACTGAGATAATACCAGAAGATGCAGATTATGAATTAGTAAGTAGTAATGATAAAACTGGAACATTTATTACAAATGATACAACAGTTCCAGATGAAGACATGGTAAATACTCAAATTAGTTTTGTTAACCAACCTACAACACATTGGTCTAAACTTCATCTTGAAAAAGCAATAATTGATGGCTCTGAACCTCAATCAGGTACAGAATTTACAGCAAGAGTTACTATTACAGGTGATTTTACATATAATGGAACAGAATATACATCAAATGGTGATGGATGTGTACTTGAAGTTACATTAAACGAATCAAATAGCTGGTCATGGGATTCTGACACAATTTATTGGACAACAACAGTTGCACCAGAATATATGGTAGAAGAAATTTCAATGCCAGCAAATTATGAGTTTTCAAGTATAACTGACCAAAATAAATCAACAACAACAAATAATTTCTCTAATTCATTACAAAATGGAGATATGTATGTAACCTTATACAATAAAGAAAAAGAACCAAATGAAGGAACAATTAGAGTATTAAAATTATCAGAAACAGATGATTTAGATGGAAAAACATTCTCATTTAAGATTACGGTTACAGGTAATTTTACATATAATGGAACAGAATATAATGCGGATGGTGATTCACTAGTAATTGAAGATACTGTAAATGCTGTTTTGAGTGCAGATCAAGCTACAATAGAAAATGATACATTAAAAGAATATGGCCCATTTGAGTGGGAAGCTGATGAAGAAGCACCAACATATACAGTAGAAGAGACTGGTCTTGAAGATAGAGATGATGCAGCATTTGTTAGTATTTCAAATAATGATAAAACTGTAACAAATACACCAAGTATTACTGATCAATTACTTTCAGATAATACAGTTGTTATTAAAATGCTAAATAGAGGTGTTGAATCAAAAGAAACTGAACTTCAAATAGTAAAAGAAACTATAGGAAATACTTCTTATTTAGATGGTTTAGAAGATAGTGAAAAAACATTTAAATTTACAGTAGAAATTACAGGAACATTTATTTATACTGCACCAGATGGAACAGTTACAAATATAAATGATTCTACTTTAACATTAGATGCTAGTGTTATAGGAAAAGGTGATACTGAAACAGGAAATAATATTTGGACTTCAGGAACAATTTCTTGGAATGATGACGTATCAGCTCCAACTTATAGAGTAACAGAGGTAGAAATACCAGATTATGCAGAATTTGTAAGTTGGTCAAATAGAACAAATACAGTTGAGACAACATTTATTAGTGGTACTTTATCAGAAGAACAAACTAATGTATTAACTGCAATAAATGATATAACGATTAATCCTCAATATGGACATATAGAATTATACAAAAAAGCTCAAACAGATAATATTTCTGGAGATAGCTTTAACTTTACAATAACTGTAACAGGAGATTTTGAGTATAACGGAACAGAATATACATCAGATGGAGAACCACTTACATTAAGTGTTGATGTAACAGCTGATGGAGATCCTTGGGTTTCAGATGTATTTTACTGGGAAGGTGATGCTCCAACATATACAATTCAAGAAAATTTAACAGAAGAGCAAATTGCGGATGGAGTTGAAGTAGTTAGTTTATATAATGGAAGTCAAACTAATACAAATAATTCATTAACAGGAACTTTAAATGGATCATCTGATTCTAGTCAGTCAGCGGTAGCAGAAATAATTGCTGTAAACCAAAAAGAACCTAGATTATTAAAAGGTAGAATTCAGATTTCAAAAGAATATATAGATGGAAATGGAAATGAAATAGATGGAGTAACATTCCAATTCGAAATAACTGTTACATATGATAATGGAACAACAACTACAATTCCTGTTGAAATAGATTCAGGAACAACTTGGAGATCGGATTATTTTTACTGGGAGTCAACAGAAGATGCTCCTACTTATGAAATAACAGAGATTTCAACTGGTGATTGGACTGTATCTATTAATCCAGATTCAGGTTCTTTAGTAGAAGATGATATTATTAATGTAATAGCTAGAAATACATCAACAAGACATTATTCAGGACAACTTTCAATTACTAAACATGTAGAAGACTTGGATAAAGTTGCTGTTACAGATTATCAAGGATCATTTACATTTAATATAACTGTTAATGGTACATTCTCATATACAGATATTAATGGAAGTGTTAGAAATTATGTTAATGATACAATGTCATTAAAAGTAACTATAAACATTGATGGAACTTCATCAGCAACTTGGACATCAGGCACATTTAGTTGGATAGGAGATGCTCCAACATATGCTGTTGAAGAAGTTAATATTCCAGCTGGATGGTGGTTATATGAAATTACTAATTCATCAGGAAGTTTAGTTGATGGTCAAGTGGTAAATGTTAGTGCCACAAACCAAACTGGTCCAAATGTAGCATATGATTTAACAATGGAGATGGGCGGTAAAGTTTGGGATGACACAGATTATTCTGCTGCTAAAGAAGCAGATAAAGTAGAAAATGGTTTAATAGATGAAGGAGAAGCTGGAATTGAAGGCGTAAGAGTTACAATAACAAGACTTGTAAAAGATTCAAATGGAAATATTGTAGCAAGATTAGAACCAATTTATGCTTATGATGAAAATGATCATTTAACACCAATTGATAATTATACTTATACAGATTCTGATGGTAATTGGTCATTTGGTTCAATATCAGTACCAGCATTTAACTTAGAAGATTCAACAGAAAGTTCATATTATAATGCTGGATATGATGTATCTTATGATGTAACATTTACATATGATGGTCAAACTTATGAGCCAACAACATTCTTAGCAACATCAAATGGAGATGCAAATGCATTTAGAAGTGCTTCTACATCTGGAAGAGATGCATGGCTTAAAGATTCAATGGCAATAGATAATCCGCTTGATAGACAATCATTTAATGCTAAATTTACAAATATTGAAGGTCAAGATCCAATACAATCAGATGGTACAACAGTAGGTAAAGCAACTGGTGGAGGAAATGATATAACATTAAATTACACATCAACAGATTCTATATCAGTATTAAATAGTGATAACACAAGAAAGGTTTCAACATTACAAACTTATGATGAAAATGGAAATATTTATTCAGACTTTTTAATTGATGCAAGTACAAATAATGGTGGATTAACTTATCCATTTGATGATGAATATCATTTAGAAAGCTGGGATAAATCAGTTGATCCAATAACTGGTTTATCAAAAACAACATACCATTTCTCAGCAACATATAATTATTTATTAAGTATAAATTTAGGATTACTTAAGAGAGAAGCTGCTGATATAGCAACAGAGAAAGATTTAACTGAAGCAATAGTTGTAATTAATGGTAAAGTTTTAAAATATAAATATAATAGTGCAATTGACTTAGATAATCCAGATAATTATGAATTATTATATAAACAAATAGCAGTTGCAGATGAAGAAATAGAATATACATTAGGATTATACACATCAGATTATTATTATAGAGCAAGTATTTATGATGGATCTGATGTAGGTAATGCTTTAGATGGATTCTATACAGGAACTTTAGGTTTACCTGTTGAATCAACTGAGCTTGAAATTTATTTGAAATATACAATAAATGTATATAATGAATCAGATACATATGATGTTAGAATTAATGAAATTGCTGATTACTATGATGGCACATATGAGTTAATTACGGATCCAGATAGTCAAAGTAGGACATATGTTCAAACTTTGAATGGAGTAGAAATAAATGAGGTTAGAAATTTAGCAGAAACATCAACAGTAACATATTATGATTCAAGTTATAATGAAATAAGTTCAGGAAATGTAACATGGTCTAGTGATGGAAGCCCTATAATTGGAAGTGATGATGTAACTTATAATAAAATAGTAACAAATTCACTTAATGGAACAATGTTACATAGTGGTGAAAGAGCAGAAATTCAAGTTACATTTAAAGTTGTAAAAGATGTTTCTACTGATGGAAACTCAATTCCAGATTCAATTGTGTTAGGTGAGAAACATAATTTAGCTGAGTTAACAAGTTTTTCAACATATTATTCAACTACATCTAAGAATAAATGGAGTTCACCAGGTGAAGTTGCTGGTAGAGTAGATGAAGATTCAGCACCAGATAATATTAATATTCCAGAATTTAATGATAAAACTTGGTATGAAGATGATACAGATTCAGCTCCAATTCTTACAATTGAACTATATGATGATGATAGAGAAGTAAATGGTTTAGTTTGGGAAGATGCTCAAACAAATACAGTTGAATATAGTCAAGTAATTGGTGATGGTACTTATAATCCAGATCAAGGAGATAAAGCAATACCAGATTTAACAACTGAAATTTTGGAAGTTATATCAATACCAACAGGTGAAGAAGATTTAAATGGAAATACTGTATATCAAGAGTATGAATTTATATGGCCAACTTCTAGTACAGAAATTGAAGGTTTAGGTGGAAAATCACTAGAAGAACTTACAGGATTTGATTCAACTATAGTTACAAACGCAGCTGGTGAGTATGATTTCACAGCAATTCCTGCAGGTAACTATAAAGTAAGATTCGTTTATGGTGATAAAGATATTGCTACTGGAAATGATGGATATTCAGAAGTTTATAATGGTCAAGATTATAAATCAACATCATATGAAGTTGGATTTGATAATGATTCTGATGATGACGGATATACAGATAATGAATGGCATGATTTATCAAATGATGACTTAGATGCGGCAAGAGTTTCAGATGCTAGAGATGTTGAAGCAAGAAGATTATACATAGCTTCAAAATCAGAAATGTTAGTATATGATAATACTCGTGTATTTGCAACAGCAGATGATATCGATGCAGATCATTCAGAATTATATGGAGACACATCTGATAGAGCGGGAAGTGATGGCATCAATTATCAAGATTCTAAAGATACAGATCAAGGTCCAATTTATGGTGATGGATATTATATGTATGCTGAAACTGCAAAACTTAATATAGAAGTTGAGAACATTTATGATATAAATTATACTACTGAAACAATTGGAGAACTTGATGGAGCTTTAGCAGTAGATGGAGATATTGATAAAGGTTCTGTAGCAGCAGGAAATGAATTTGATTATATAATTGATAATATCGATTTTGGATTGGAAGAAAGATCTCAAACAAAATTAACTCTTGATAAACAAATCAAAGAAATAACATTAACAACATCTGATAACAATGTTATATTAGATGCAGTATATGATATTGAATATGAGTTAGGTGATGATGATACAATAAAATCTTCAGTAACATTAAACAGATCATTATCAACAGGATATGAAAATATTGCTTCATTGAATAGATCAGCATCATCACAAGGTTACAGATATATTATGGCAGAAGGTACAATCCTTCAAGGTGCAACTATTACAGTTCAATATCAATTAACAGTATTTAATGTTGGTGAGGCAGATACTTGTAACCAGATCCTAAAGAATATATGGACAGAAGTTAATAGTGAAGGATATGATACAGATACTAATACAGCTGTAAATAGTGCAATTGAAAGATTATCTTCACCATTCTATACAGCTACAAATGGAAGAATGTGGGCTGACTTAAGTGGTAAATATCAATATGGTACTTACTTTGGAAGCATATATTATTTAGGAACACAAGGTACTTATACAGATGATAATATATTAGTAGAATCTACAATACATCAAATTGTTGATTATGTAGATCCAGACGTTGAATTTACAGATATAAATAATATGTCAGTAAATCAAAGTTGGGCAGCAGTTACAACAACTGATTTAATAGAATATGCAGATAATGGATTAATAGATCCAGCTATTATCCAAATTGTAAATTCTAATGGAGAACCTGTAGTTGTAAGTGATTCTGGAGATATAGTGACAGATGGAAGTACAGAGATAAATGAAGTGACATATTATAATTATAAATATAGAGCTGGAATTTCAGATTCAACATATTCAACATTAGCAACAGGATTATCAGATGGAACATATAGATATACTGTTATAAATGATTATTTACAAGAATTTAATACAGACTCTAAGAATAATATAATAATAAGTATTGATAATGCTTCAAGTGATGCAGAAGCAGGAACAAATCCAGGACTTGTTAAAGGAACTGTTCCATATACATCAACATCTGATGTTGATCCTAATACAGCTTATACTAATGCTACTGCAAGTATTAACTTAACAGTATCAAGATATTACTCATCAGAAGAAGATAGTAGTGATATAGATAATATTGCTGAAATTATAAAAGTTGAAAATACTGTAGGTAGAAGAGATATAAGAACAATTGCAGGTAACACAAGTACTTATGAATTACAAGATGGTGCAACAGGATATGATGAGACGATAGATATATATACAATCGCTGGAGATGAACCAGATACAAGTGCAACTGAAGTTATTACATTATCACCTCCAACTGGTTTAAATCCAACTGTAAAATTAGTATTACAAATAGTAGGAATAGTGTTAATTGCAGGAGTTATAATAGCAGTAGGTATTGTGGTTATTAGAAAGAAAGTTTTATTAATAAAATAAAACTATATAAATAAAAGAAGTCCATTAGGCAAAGCCTAATGGATTTCTTTTATTTTAGTATATTTAGAAAAATGCAAATTGAACTTAAATTAAGTATTGCTTTTTAGAATAAAGTATAATAAAATACTTTTTGACAAATGATATAATAAAATATCATAATTTGTAGGAATGTTTTATAAATTTAGAAGTAAATATGACAAATTTTGACTGAGAAATTGAGGTAGAATATTTACATAAATTATAAAATAAAGGGTCTAAAGTATTTTAGATAGGGTGATTAAGGATGTTTCAAAATGTTTCAAATAGTAGAATAGATATCAATAAAGAAGATAACAAAAAAGTTTCGTTAATTTTAAAAGAATTATTTACTGTACATAATGTGGTTATTTATATACTTACTTTTTTGGTTTCGATGGTATCAATAAAAAATGAGATAATTCCATTTGGATTAGCTATTTTAGCAGCATGTATGGGTGGAACTGTACCTATTTTTATGGTATATATTGTTTCATTTATTTCAACATGGATATTCCATGGAGGAGACGGTTTAGCGACATTTTTTGGCACATCTATTATATTTTTTGTATTAATATTTATTTTTAAACCAAATGTTTCTTTGGATGAAAGAAATGAAGTTTTAAAAGTAGGGACAAGATTATTTTTTGCAAGTTTTTTATATAATCTTATAAATAATATAAGAGGAGTTTTTTTAATTTATGATTTGTTCTTAGGTTTAGTTATTGCAGCACTAACATATACATTTTATAAAATATTTGTAAATGGAATTGTAGTGATCCGTGATTGGGGAGAAAAAAAAGCTTTTACAGTTGAAGAATTAATAGCTGCGTCTATAATTATTGCGATTGCAATTTCTGTTTTAAAAGATGTTCAAATATTTTCTTTGAGTATTAGTAATATATTGATAATTTTTATTATATTAGTTTTAGGATGGAAAAATGGAATGTTAATAGGAGGAACTGCAGGGTTATCAATTGGGCTAGCATTAACATTAGTTCGGAAATATTGATTTGCTACAATTAACTGTTTTTGCGGTTTCAGGAATTCTAGCAGGAGTGTTAAATAGATTTGGAAAACCAGGAGTTATTATTGGTTTTTTATTAGGAAATGCTATTTTGACATATCTTGCCAATGGAAATACAGCTACAATAATTTTTTTTAGGGAAATTTTTATTGCCTCAGTTTTGCTTTTAGTTGTACCATCAAATATAAAAATAAGAGTACAGGATTTATTTGGAAGAGAGAAAGCACTACCTTCTAATGGAGATAAAAGACTTAAATATTATGAAGATGTAAAAGATAAATTAGATGTTGTTGCTGATGCAATAGATGGAATTGATGAAGAAATGATTATAAGTAGTGAGGATATGGAATTAAAAAAAGAAATTTATATAGATAATTTCTTAGAAAATTTTGAAGATTATAATCAAAATATTTTTTATGAAGATGTAACTCAAAATCAAGAATTGATAGGAGATATTTTTGATGAATTTACAAAAGAAGATGTTGTAACTGAAAATATACTTATAGATATTTTTAAAAAATATAATAACTTTATATTACTTAGGGATCAAAAGATTAAAGATGATTTACAAGAATTAATTAAAATTTCAAATAGAACATATAGAGAGTTACAAATAAATACTATAAAACAAAAAACTAGAAAAGAAGAAAAACTTAAAATAAAAAATGAGTTAAAAAATGTTTCAAATATGATAAAAAAAGTATCAACTAAGGAAATTCAAAATGAGAAATTTGATGTTAAAGAAAAAGAATTAAATGTTTTGCTTAAAGGAAGAGGTTTAAATGTAAATTCTATTTCTATATATAAAGCTCAAAATGGAAAATATATAGTAAATCTTGATTTGAAATTTGATGAAGGCTCTGACCTTAGGGATAAAAAGAAATTAGACTTAATTGCTGATACGATTTCGAAAGTTTTTGGAAAAAAATTTACTTTTCAAAGAGATAGAAAAAATTTATCTACAGGAGTTTATATTCAAACATATTCTGTAGAAGATAAATTTGGTTTAGCTGTAGGCAGTTCAAAAACAACAAAACAAGGAAGTAAAATTTCTGGTGATTCTAATTTGCAAATTAGATTAGATGACGGAAAATATTTGTTAGCTATAAGTGACGGAATGGGAAGCGGTGAACTTGCTAAAAAAAGTAGCAAATTTGTTATAAATACATTAAATAATTTTTTAGAAAAAGGATTTGAAGAAAAAGATATATTAAATCTTATTAATTCTGAACTAAACTTAAATAAGAATGATGAAATGTACGCAAGTGTTGATATGAGTATTCTTGATTTATATACAGGAAATATTGCTATAATTAAAAATGGGGCATGTAATACTTATATTAAAACTAAAAAGGATGTTAGAATATTTTCATCGAATCAAATGCCAGTTGGAATTGTTGAAAATGTAGAATTATATAGGGAAATGTGCAGTTTAAATGAAGGCGATATAATTTTAATGTGTAGTGATGGTTTATTAGATGCTTCAAAAGATGATGCTAAATCTGATTGGATTCAAGATTTTTTAAAAAATATTAATACAACTAATGTACAAAAAATAGCGGATTTAATTGTGAGTGAAGCTATTGATAATTCATATGGAAATGTTAAAGATGATATTACCGTAGTAGTTGCTAAAATTATAAAAAAATAATTTTATATTTTTTAAATTGAATAAATAAAAAAACAAAACTTAAGCTAGAATAAGTATTGTTTTTTTATGTAAAACATGATATATTATTTTAGTAAAAATCTTATATTTTACTACGGAGGTACATATGAGTAGAGGAAAAAGATATGATGGAGAAAGTAAGCTTAACAAAAAGAAAGTAGCAGCAACTATTATTGCAATAATAGTAATTATAATGGTTATAATTTCACTAAAAAATTTATTTACTGGTAATGTAACAGTTCCAGAAATGACTGTTCAAACTTCATATTTTACAGTATATGATAATAATAAATATGGTGTTATTGATAATAAAGGAAATACTGTTGTTGGACTAGATTATGATGAGCTTATAGTTATTCCAGATCAAACCAGGGATTTATTTATTTGTACATATGATATTGATTATGAAAATGAAACATATAGTACAAGAGTATTAAATTCAAGCGGAGAAGAAATTTTAACTGACTACTCAAATGTACGAGCAATAGAGAAAAGAGATTTAAATGACGTTTGGTATGATACAAATCTTTTAATATATGAATCAAATGGATTATATGGATTAATTGATTTTGATGGAAAAAAAGTTCTTGATGCTGAATATACAAATATTTATTCTTTAGATGGAACTGAAAGAAGCATTGTAGTTGAAAAAGACGGATTAAGAGGAATTGTAAATTCAAATTTAAAAAGTTTAGTTGTAGATTGCAATTATGATGATATAACGACTTTATCAACTGATTCTGAAGACGATGGCTATATAGTTTCATCAAATGGAAATTATGGAATCATTAGTGCTTCTGGAAAAACCATATTAGAAACTAATTATTCTGAAATAAAAAATACAACAGGTGATTCTATGTATGTTGTAAATGATGGTTCGGGCTTAAAATTAATTGATAGCAACTTAAATACTATTTTAGATAGCGGTTTCGATGATATTATTTCAATAAACGGAGATAATTTAATTATACAAAATGGCGGTTCTTATGGGGTTATAACTATTTCAGGAGAATCAAGAATTCCTGCGGAATATGAAGAATTAGTTTATGCAACAGATAATTATTATATTGCAAGACAAAATGGATTATATGGAATAATTTCTTTAGATAATGTTGTTTGTGTTGATTTTAGATATACATATTTGGAACATTTACATTCAACAGATTTTTATATAGGTGATAATAGTGATTATACAACTGATATTATTGATAGAAATTTTGAAACAAGGCTTTCAAATGTTATAATATCAGAATTAAATACAGATTCAAATTATATGATAGTAAGAGAAGATGGAGAGTATAAATATTATACATTAAATTTTGAAGAAGAATCTAATATTGATGCTCTAAAAACTAATACTTTGTTTTTATCAAAGAGCGGAGATAAATACGGATATGTAAATAGCAATAGAGAATTAGTGGTTGATTATATATATGATGATGCTAGAGAACAAAACTCATATGGATATTGTGCTGTAAAACAGAATGGAGTATGGGGCGTTTTAGCTTCTGATGGAACAGTGATTTTAGAACCAAGTGTAAATTTGGATGATAGTTTATATATAGATTTTATTGCTGATTGGCATTTATATAATGATGCATCTTTAAATATATATATTAAATAAAATATAAAATTAAACATAAGATAAAATTTTCTAGGAGAAAAGTTAATGAATTTAAAAACAAAATATCAATATACTTATTTTATACATCCATATTTAATAGATAAAAGTAGATATGATAAGTATATTTTAAAATTATTAAAAAATAAAAGATGTGAATTTAAAATATTTGAAAAGGAGAAAGATATGGGAATTTATACATATTTTTTACCTCATATTAGAGAATATCTTTTTCCTACATTTGAACTTAGAGATGAAAAATTAAGAGATTTTAAAAAAACAAACATTAATTTAAAGAGTAGAATAATTGCAAATCAAACATGTGCCTGTTTTACATATAAATTAGATAAAAATGTAAAGGGGAAGGTAGATAGAGATACTAATAGTATATTTTTTAATGTAGAAAAAATTGAAATAATTTGTTTTAATACTGGAATATGCTTTTTTACGATGAAAACAAATTTAGATGGAACAAATGACTTTTATGATGTTTTAGATTTTAATTATAAATTTAAAGACATAAATTCAGAATTTTCATCACTAAAAAACTATGAAAAAATTAGAATTCAGACAGATACATTTAAAGATGTAGAAGATATCTCTGAGCTAATTAATCATATTACAGGAATTTATAAAAGAAAAATAACGGGTATAACTGAGGAATTAACGAATTCAAGATTTTATACATATTCATATGTGTGTTTAGAAACAGAAAGTTGGAATGAAAGAAATAGTATAGAGGATTATCCTTCGGATTTTTATAAATTTGCAAATGTTTTTCCTAGTAGTTATTTTTCTGATTTTAATAAAGAAAGTTTAAATAAAAACTTAGCAATAATAGATAAATATAAATATTATAAAATTGCTATAACAAAATTAAGCTCAAATTTAATTTGTTCTGGAATAGATACATATAATTTTACTAAATTACCATTAGAATATGAAAATGAATATTTTTATACTTTTATAATTACACTTTATCAGAAAATGTTTCTAAGAAAATTAAATTATGAATTTAAAGAATATAGCAAAATAGTAAAAATGAGAGAAGAATTTATTAAATTCACAAAACAGCT
The DNA here is from genome assembly GCA_944391975.1 of uncultured Clostridia bacterium. Taxonomy (GTDB): domain Bacteria; phylum Bacillota; class Clostridia; order TANB77; family CAG-508; genus Scatovivens. The sequence continues at coordinate 19,674 of CALXVK010000003.1, read as the reverse complement.
ATGGGAAAATGAAATAACATTAGGTGATAATGGAACTAAATATTATAAAACATTAAAAGAAGTATTTGAATTGGATGAATTATATGCAGAAATAAAAAATAAATATGAGATTGTTTATAAAAGTTTAAATATTGAAAAAAACAATATGTATTTTTTAGTTCTGATTATATTATTAATTTGCTCTTTTGCATTAAATCTTTTAAATATTTTTATGATAGTATACTTAATGATTTAGGAAAGGAAATCTAGATGAATATTACATGTGGAACTGATATTATAGAAATAGGAAGAATTAGACAATCAATGGAATCTCATGAAGAAAACTTTAAAAAAAATATATTTACTCAAAATGAAGTAAAATATTGTGAAAGTCATAAACTACAAAAATATCAACATTATGCTGCAAGATTTGCTGCTAAAGAAGCAATTTTTAAAGCTCTTAGCAAAAGATTAGATTCTGAACTTGTTTGGACTGATTTTGAAGTTATTAATCTTGAATCAGGAAAACCGGAAGTGGTTTTAAATTGTACGATTCCAGAAATTGAGAGTATTGACATTAGTTTGTCACATTGTAAGGATTATGCTATTGCAACAGTTATTGTATTATTTAAAGAATAAGAAGTTTTTACTAGGTGATAATTATATTACCTAGTTTTTATATAATAATTTATAATAAGAAGGAGAAAAAATGGAACTATTTGATACACATTCTCATTATAATGATGAGGCTTTTGATGAAGATAGAGATGAAATTATAAGAAATACTTATGATTCTAATATTAGAAAATTTACATGTATAGGATATGATTTAGAATCTAGTAAAAAGGCAGTTAAAATTGCGGAAAAATATGATTTTATATATGCAACAGTTGCTATTTCACCAATTGGTGTAACAAAAAAAAATTTGAATGAATTAAAAGAAATAAAAAAGTTAGCTTTAAATAAAAAAGTTGTAGGAATAGGAGAAATTGGATTAGATTATCATTGGGGAAAAAACAATAAAGATTTACAAAAAGAAATATTTATTAAACAAATTGAGATAGCAAATGAATTAGATTTACCAATAGCAATTCATACTAGAGATGCACATATAGATACAATTGATATACTTAAAAATCATAAATGCAATAATACTGGAATTTTTCATTGTTGTCCTTTAAATATCGAACTCATAAAAAGCGGATTAAATTTAGGGTATTATATATCTTTTAGTGGTGTTATTACTTTTAAAAATGCTAAGCCTGAACTTGCTGTTAAAGAAGTTCCAATGGATAGAATATTGATAGAAACTGATTCTCCGTATTTATCACCTGAGCCATTTAGAGGAAAAAGAAATGATTCAAGAAGGGTAATTGAAATAGCAAAAAAGATTTCAGAAATAAAAGGAATATCGTTAGAAGAAGTATCAAAAAAAACTTATGATAATGCTATGAGAGTATACAAAATTAGAGTATAATCTCTTGTGATAGTTTATTACGTAGTAAATTGTTGCTTTTAGCTTAAAATGTAACAAAAATTTAATATGAAAAAAGTATAATTTTAATAAAACCGCTTCCGTAAGGCAAAAAGAAGCGGCTTTTTTAATTGGAATTTTTAGGGTATTGACCTTTAAAAAAAGTGTTATTATTGGGATATCAAAAAATATTTTAAGGAGGACTAATGTGGAAAGAAGGAAATGTATAATTGTCATTTCGCTAATATTGCTTATAATTATACAGTGCATTGTTCCATTTGATGGCATAGTAAATGCTGCTACTAATGTAAAAATTACATTAAGTAAAGAATTGTACAATGCAGTAAAGAGAAATCTTATAAGTCAAAATATAGGCATGCAATATAGTGATGACACTAATACAATTACTATTACTGATACAGACCTTCAAAAAGTAACTTATATGGATTTATCTAATAGTTCAATTGATGATTTGACAGGACTAAGTTCATTTGCATATTTAACAAATCTTAATTTAACAGCAAATGAATTAACAGTTGATAGTAATTTAGGTGAACTTGATAGTTTACCATTAGAAAAATTGAATTTATCTTCTAATAAATTAGAAAGTGTAAGTTCAATTACAACTTTTGATAATATTGCTGAAACAGATATAACAAACCAAGAAGTAAACTTAAAGGAAATTATAACAGTTGATATTTCAGAAGAATCAGATCAATCACATACTTATGTTATTTCATTACCACAAATCCTTTTAGAGGATACAGGAGTTCTTGATGCAGATTGGCTTGATGTAGAAATAGGTGAAGGAGATATTGACAGTTTAGATGCTCTATTAATATTACAATATAGAGCGTATAAAATAACTTCTTTCTAAAAAAGAAAAGAAAAAATAATAGACATTTCCTTCTTAAATATATATATATATATATAAATAACTTACTGTTATTAGGCAGTAAGTTATTTATAGTTTATAAAAAAATTTTTATTTTAAAATTTAATTATTAAAAAAGGTTTATAAAATCGAAAAATGTCAGAAAAAGGTATTGATTTTTTTATTATTTAATGTTATTTTAGTATTATGAAATTAATTTAATAGGGAGAATATGCTTATGAAAAAGAGACAGGTAGTATTTTATGTTGTTTTAATGCTTATGCTTTTGTGTACAAGTGTTTATGCTACAATCAGTGGAAGCATTAACATTACACCATCAAATTCTGGAGCATTACATGCAGGAGATGAGTTTACAGTTACTTTATCTTTAAAAGATTTTGATACAACATCAGGAATTACTGCTGTTGAGGGATATGTCAATATTAATGAAGATGTTTTAGAAGATTTAACAGTAAATAGTATAGTTACAAATTCTGATGGTAAAGTAGAAATAGATGAAAATAATATTTTAGATATATATGATGTAACAAATTTATCAACTGAGGAAATGAATGAAATTGATACAGGAATTACTTTTAATGATTCACCAGAATCTGGAAGAGGAGATTATAGAATAGTAATTAATTTGGCTAGTGCTGTTACACCAGATACAGATATACTTACAATTACTTTTAAAGTAAAACCAGGAGTGTCAACAGGAACATATGAAGATGCAATTACATATTCATTATTCCAAGTATTTTCAGGAGTATCAGATAAATCAGAAAAAGTAAGTGAATCATTGGATCTTGTGATTGGAGTACCAGCTGAAGAAGATAATAATAATTCAAATAATACCAATAATGTTATAGACAATAATACAGATAATGAAGTTGATAATAATGCAAATAGAAATAATGTTTCAAATAGTGGTAATAATCAAAATAATAGAGTAGATAATACAACAGCATCTGGAAGTTTACCAAATGCAGGTTATAAAATTGTAATTTTACCTATTATAGCCTTAATAATTGCAGGATTTATATTCTATAAGAAATATGAAAAATATAGTAAATTTTAATAAAAATGATAATTAATTTTTAGAATTCTCTTTTAAAAGAGAATTCTTTTTTATATTTTTAAAACTAATATATAAAATATAAAGATAAATTTCTATAGACAAATTGTAGATTTAAATGTTAGAATGGTATTACTAAAATTTGAACTAAATAATAGGAGTAATGTATGGAAAATAAAAAGAAAAAAATATTTTTAATGATATTTATAGCTGTTATAATTTTAATTATTTGCGCTATAGGTATAGTTATATATTTAGATAGAAAAAATCAATCTGAAATTGATGCCTCTATACATGCTATTGTAATTAGTGAATATGCACCTTTTTATAAAGAAGCTAAAACAGATAATGTAAAACAAATTAAAGTTTTAAATAAAGGTGAAAATGTTTATATTTTAGATGAGTTTGAACAGGATGGTATAGATTGGTATAAAGTAAAAGTTGATGGAAGAAAAAATGGATATGTAAGAGCTGAAAATGTTCAATATTTTGAAGAAATAAATAAGGAAAGAGTGTTAGTTTCTGATGTTTCTAAATTTAATTATGAAACTGATTTTGATACAAAAGAAGAATATGAAGTTTTTTTAATAGAAAATGAGATTTCTTATGTATATATAAGAGCTGGAGGAAGAGGATATGGCAAGGAAGGAGTTATGTATGTAGACTCAAATTATCAAATATTTGTAGATGCATGTGAATATTTAGGAATTCCATATGGATTTTATTTTTTAGATGAAGCTTTAAATACAGAGGAAATAGAAGAAGAGGTAGACTTTATAAAAAACTTTTTAGATGAAAATGCAGGCGAATATTGTACGTTACCAGTAGCCCTAGATATTGAAAGACATAATGGTGAAGGACGTGCAGATGACATTTGGAATGAAAGGGCAGAATTAGTTCAAGAACTTATTGATTCACTAAAAGATGAAAATATTGATACAATAGTGTATTCTAATGCTCATACAGCTAATTTATATTTATCATCTTTAGATACTAAGTTTTGGATAGCATATTATCCTGAGGAAGATACAATTCCAGATTATTGGTATTTTGATATAACAACACAAGAAGGAGCTGATAATTTAGATTTAAATAAAAAAACTGTTGGATGGCAATTTAGTGAGAATGGAGCAGGCGATGAAATTACGGCTAGAGTTGATTTATCACTTTTTAAAAAAGATTTTTTTGAATAATAAAAATTGTTATACAAAAAAATAATTTTGGTAAAAAAATCCAAAAATTGTTATAACCGTAAATGTTGGACATATTATATAATATGGAAACGTATTTGACAAATATTAACAATAATAGTATAATAGCTTCGTGGTTGAAAAAGACTTTTATTTTATTCAAGAAAGGATTTTTATATGAAAGTGGAAAGTTCATCCGGAAAAATAATTAGAAGAATTATTTTTGTTAGTATTATAGTAATTGGTTTATTGGCAGTTGGAGTATTTGCAACAAGAAGTGATATAAATTATATTACTATAAAATTCTCTGATGAAACATCAATCTCAGTTATGACAACGAAAACTAAAGTATCAGAGATTTTAGAAGAAAATAATATTGTATTATTAGAAGATGAGGAAGTTACACCAAGTTTAGAATCAGATATCAATGCTGCAAAAACAATTGAAATAACTAAAAAAGATAGTGAGCCAGTTGTTGTAGCAGAAGAAGTTTCAAGTATTACAACTGAACAGATTTTAGGAAATTATGTTACAGTAACAGAAAAAATAATTACTGAGCAAGTTGAAATTCCATATGAAACTGTTACAAAAGATGTTTCAACATCAGGTACTGAAACTAGAGATACAGTTCTACAAGAAGGTGAGAACGGATTAAAAGAAGTAAAATATAAAGTTAAATATCAAGATGATGTGGAAGTTGAAAGAACTGTTATATCAGAAACTGTTATTAAAGAACCAGTAGATAGAATAGTTCAAATTTCATCAAGAGTTGTTAGTCGTTCAACTTCTTATCAAGCTTCAGGCTCAGGATTAACGTTAGCAAATAGTGTTAGTGGAGCTACACCTACAGTTTCAACAAAAAGTGTTTCAGCGTATACTGCAACAGGAAATAGAACAGCATCAGGTGCATGGCCATCATCAGGATACACAGTTGCTGCTGGACCATCAATACCACTTGGAACAGTCGTTTATATTCCATATTTTGCAAATTATGCAAATGGTGGATGGTTTGTAGTAGAAGATAGAGGTGGAGCAATTACAGATGGACATATAGATGTTTATATGGATACTGCTGCAGAATGTATTAATTTTGGTAGAAGAAACCTTGAGGTATATGTATATTATTAAAAATAATTAAAGGCTCTTGTAAAAATGCAAGAGCTTTTTTGTATAAAAAAATAAAACTATTGACAATTAAAAAAGAATGCAATATAATTGCAATATGTGAGGGCAAAAAAGATATTTATATCTTTTTTTGCTCTCTTTTTCTTTTTATAATTAAATCTTTTAAAATATTAAATTTTTATATTATTGTTAAAAAGTTTATGGAGGAAATATGTTATCAGTAACTAAAAGTATGGCTCTTCAAGGATTAAATGGAACACTTATTAATGTAGAGGTTGATGTTTCGTCTGGAATGCCTATGTGGGAAATAATAGGACTTCCAGATATTAGTGTTAAAGAATCAAAAGAAAGAGTAAAAACAGCAATTAGAAATTGTGGAATAGATATGCCTAGTAGAAGATATATTATAAATTTATCTCCTGCTGATTTAAGAAAAGAAGGATCTTATTTAGATTTAGCAATTTCTGTTGGAGTATTAAAGTCTATTGGAATATTAGATAATGCTGATATTTCAAATTCCATTTTTATTGGAGAACTTTCTTTAGATAGTAAAGTAAAAAAAGTAAATGGTGTTTTACCAATATGTATAGAAGCTTTAAAATATGGTATTAAAAGAGTAATTGTACCAAAAGAAAATGCTAAAGAAGCAGCTATTATAAAAGATTTGGAAATTATAGGAGTTCAGGATTTACAAACTTTAATTAAATATTTAAAAGGTGAAACTATTATAGATAGAGAATTTGCTGATATAGAAAATATTTTTGAAAAGGAAATAGAATATGAAATTGATTTTTCAGAAGTAAAAGGGCAAGAAATAACAAAAAGAGCTTTAGAGATTGCAGCAGCAGGAGGACATAATATACTTATGGTTGGAAGCCCTGGTTCTCGGAAAGACTATGATGGCAAAAAGAGTAAAGACTATTTTACCAGATTTAACATTTGAAGAAGCGTTAGAAATTACAAAAATCTATAGTATTTCTGGAAATATGAAAGATAATTTTTTAATTACAAAAAGGCCTTTTAGAAGTCCACATCATACAATTTCAGCTAATGCTTTAATAGGTGGAGGAAAAATTCCAAAACCTGGAGAAATAAGTTTATCTCATTCAGGTGTATTGTTTTTAGATGAATTGCCAGAGTTTAATAGAAATGTTTTAGAAGTTTTAAGAGGACCTTTAGAAGATAAATATGTTCATATTAGTAGAGTAGGAGCAAGTATTACATATCCTTGTAATTTTATGTTAGTTGCAAGTATGAATCCATGTCCTTGCGGATATTTTGGAAGTAAAGAAAAACCATGTAAATGCACAGAATTTCAAATAAAAAACTATATTAATAAAATAAGTGGCCCTATATTAGATAGAATTGATATTCAAGTTCAAGTTTCAAATATAAAACATAATAATTGTTATAACAATTATTCAGAAAAATCTAAGGATATTAAAGAAAGAGTAAATAATGCCAGAAAAATTCAAAATGAACGATATAAGAAATTTAATATCTTTTGCAATTCAGAATTAAATGTTAAATTTTTGAATGAATTTTGTAAGTTGGATAATACTTCTAATATGATATTACAGAGTGCAGCTGAAAAAATGAATTTAAGTTCACGCGGATATTCGAAAGTTTTAAAAGTTGCAAGGACAATTGCTGATTTGGAGATTTCAAAAGAAATAAAAGAAGACCATATTATTGAAGCTTTACAATATAGAAGTTTTGAAAATGAATAATAGGAGTTTAAAATGAATTATATAGATTTTGATGATGATAAATATCCAGATAGTTTAAGAGATATAAAAAATCCGCCACAGAGATTATATTATAAAGGCAATATAGATTTATTAAATTATGATTCTATAGCTATAATTGGAAGTAGAGATATAACTGAATATGGAAAAAATATAGAAAGAAAATTCGTAAAAGATATTGCATTAAGAGATATTGTTATTGTAAGTGGAATGGCAATAGGAGCAGATAGAATAGCACATGAAGAAACTTTAAATAATGGAGGTAAAACTATTGCGGTAATGGGAACAGGATTTAATCACATTTATCCTGTTGAAAATGTGGATATCTATAATAGAATTTTAGATGAAAATGGATTAGTTATAACAGAATATTCAGATGATACAAAATTTAAAAGTTCTAATTTTCCAAATAGAAATAGAATAATAAGTGGACTTTCAAAAGCAATATTGGTTATTGAGGCAGAATACAGAAGCGGAACAAGTATTACTGCAAAACTAGGATGGGAGCAAGGTAAAAGAGTATATGCAATTCCAGGTAGATTAGATAATAAAAATGGTGTTGGGGTAAATCGATTAATAAAAGATGGAGCAATAATGACTATTTGTACAGAGGATATTTTAAATGATTTTGAAGAGTTTAAATATAAAGAAAAAAGAAAAGTTTTTCAAAATTCTAGAGTAAAAAAAGAATATAGAAAAATATATGAATTATTAAGTGATGAACCAATAAGTCTTGAAGAGATTTCTATTAAAACAAATAATACAATAAAATGTACATCTAAATTGTTAATTTTAATGGAAATGGAAGATTTAGTAAAAAATATTTTGGGAGTACGGTTATGTTAAAAAAACATTATAAAAATAATTCTAAAACTTTAGGTAACAAAGGAGAAAACATTGCAAATGAGTTTTTAATAAAAAAAGGTTATAAGATATTAGAAAGAAATTTTAAATTTTCAAAAGGTGAAATAGATATTATTGCTCAAGATAAAAATGAAATAGTTTTTGTTGAAGTAAAAACGAGAAGAAATATGCACTATGGCAATCCTATTGATTCTATAACTATTAATAAGAAAAAACATATATATAATACTGCTAATTATTATTTATATATAAATAAATTATATTGTAAATGTATTAGATTTGATGTTATAGAAATTTATGTGTCATCTGAAAAAACATATATAAATCATATTAAAAACATTGATATAGAGTAAATATTAAAATAAACTTAAAAAAAATGTCAATATATATTGAAAAAAGATTTGAAAAATTATATTATATAGATAATTTTAAAGAGGAGGAGTTACTTATGAAAAAAGGGATTTTAATAATAGTAGTTATAGTTTTAATTATAATAGCTGGAGTTATTATTTTTAATGTAGTAAATAATGACAAAAAAGAAAACACAACCGCAAATGCTAATCAACTTGAAAATGGTTATGAAGTAGAATATAAAGGTGTAAATGTTACTCCTGGAACTAAATTTGATGAAAATGCTATTTCAGAAGAATATGATTTCTATGAAATACAAAGTTGTGCTTTTGAAGGAAATGATAAGGTTTATACATATTCAGGAATTGAAATTGATGTTGCAGAAGTAGATGGAGTTGATACAGTATATTATGTTTATTTCTTAGATACTGAAGTTGAAACAGAAGAAGGAATAAAAATATCAGATACTTTAGATGACATGTTAGATGCTTATGGAGAAGATTATGAAAATTCTGTTGAAAATAGTTATGTTTATACAAGAGGGGATGTAAATCTTACTTTTATAGTAGAAAACGATGTAATTACTTCTATAGAGTATACATTAAATGTAAATAATTAATTAATACACATTTTGGGGATTAAAATGAGATGAGTAATAAAAATAAAAAGAGAGTAAGAAAGTCAAAAGAAAATGTTGAAGAGAAAAATTTGTATAGAATTCAAGAAGTAAAAAATGAAGATAGAATAAAGAGAACAAATAAAAATGCTAAAAAATCAAAAGAAAGAACAGAAAAGCAAAAGAATAGTAATTCTACAAATGAAAATAAGAGAGATTTATATAAAGAAGTTATAAATGGAAAAGATTTATTAAAAGAAGTTACTGATGATACAAAAGAAAGCAAAAATAAAGAGATAGAAAATAAGGTAAAGAAAAGTAAAAAATTAAAAAAACATTCTAAAAATAATCTCTATGATATGAACTGTAAAAAGGTTCTATCCAATAAATTAGTAATTTCAGCACGAGTTATATTATGCATAGTTTTTATATTTTTAATAATATTAATATATTTAGCTGTAAGACCAAAATTTAAAGATATTACTATTGAATTAGGAACAACAGATCTATCTGCAAATAGTTTTTTAGTAAGTCAGATTTATAAAAATGGAGCATCTCTTGTTACAGATTTAAGTACAATAGATTTACTTAAAGTTCAAGAAATAGATATAGTACTTGATTTTAAAGGAAAACAAGAAACAGTAAAATTAAATATTATTGACACAACAGCTCCAATAGTTGAATTTAAAGATATGATGGCATATTTAGATTATGTTCCAAATCCAGATGATTTTATTGCTTCAAAAAAAGATTTTTCGGAGATGAAAGTCGAATTTGTAGAAATTCCTGAATTTACAAATTATGGAAGATATTCAACAGTAGTAAAAGTTTCTGATGCGTATGGAAATGAGACTATTGGAACATGTGATCTTATTATAACATGGCTTATCCAAGAAGTTGATTTGGAATTGGGAAGTGAATTTTCTGTTGCCAATATTGTAATTGATGTAGATAGATTTGGAGCATTAGTTCCTGAAACAGAGCTTGCTAAGGTTAATACAATGGCTTTAGGAACTTATGAAATTAATGTTACTATTGATGGAGAAACATATACTTCAAAGGTAGTTGTTCAAGATACAACACCTCCGGATTTACAACTTCAAAATATAACAATTTGGGACGATGAAACTGTTAATGGATATGAAAGTTTTATAATATCAGCTTCTGATATTTCAGGAGAAGTTGCAACAGAATCTTCTACAGTTATAGATTATAGTGTTATGGGAGATCAATCTATTGTTATAAAAGCAACAGATGTTAATGGTAATGTAAATGAACAAACAGCTATATTAACAATTAAACATGATACAACAGGTCCAAAAATATATGGACTAAGTAATTTAACAGTAAATAAACATTCTGAAGTTAATTATGAATCAGGTGTTTATGCTATAGATGATAAAGATGGAAATACAACATTTACAGTTGATTCTAGTTCGGTAAATACATCTGCTGCTGGAACATATTATGCAACTTATTCAGCTATTGACAAAGCTGGAAATACTAGTTCATATAGAAGAAAGATTACTGTTAATTGGGATTCAGAAGATGTTAATCAAAAGGTAAATGAATTTTATAATAATTATTGTGCAGGACAAAGTGCTGCTGGAATTACACAAGTTGTATATAATAGAATAAAATATACTTCATCTAGTTATGGAAGTAGAGAAGCGAATATTTATTATGGCTTAACAAATGGTAGGGGAAATTGTTTTGTACATGCTTATATTTTACAGGCTTTAATTAATAAAAGTGGATCCTCATGTGCAGTGGTTTGGCTTGCTGATGGATCACATTGTTGGAATAAAGTTGGAAATGTGCATTATGATTCAACACCAGGGGGAAGACATTTATTACAAGCAAATTCGGATGAAGAAAAATTAGCTGAACCATGGTTTTCTGGAAAATCATATACAGCAGATCAATTTATAATTTCTTATTAAAATGTAATATAAAAGGAGATACATTTTGAATATACTACTATTTGTACTAAGTATAGCAATATATTTAAGTTATGGATTTTCAAATTTCATATTTATTATATTTAGTATGTTAACAAGTTTTATAGCAGGAAGATTCTTAAAAAGCAAAAATGGTAAATTTATTTTAGGAATTACAATTTTTGCAAATGCTATATTATTAGTTTTATCAAAATTTTTACCATATGCAGATATAAATTTTATATCTGCTATTGGTATTTCATATTATACTTTACAAGTTATTTCATATTTAGTGGATGTATATAAAGGAAAATATGAACCAGAAACAAATCTATTTTATTTTGCTTTATATATTTTCTATATACCACATATCTTTATAGGACCTATTATAAGATATGCTGATATGAAAGAACAAATTTTAAAGAAAAAGAAAATTACTCTGGATAATTTAGAAGATGGGCTTTTAAGAATTCTTTGGGGGTTATTTAAAAAACTTGTAATTTCCGGAAGAGTAGCTATTTTAGTAGGGACAATTTCTTCAAACTTAGAAACTTATAATGGAGCATTTGCTCTTTTTGCGATGCTTTTATATTCTATACAACTATATTCAGATTTTAGTGGTGGAATAGATATAGTAATGGGAGTTTCCAAAATAGCAGATATTGATTTAAAAGAAAATTTTGATAGCCCATATTTAGCAGAAAATATTAAAGAATTTTGGAGAAGATGGCATATATCTTTAAGCTCATGGCTTAGAGATTATGTATATATACCTCTTGGGGGAAGAAGATGTTCAAAAGCAAGAAAAGCTTTTAATACATTAGTTACTTTTTTAGTATCAGGTTTATGGCATGGAGTAAATTATATTTTATGGGGATTTATTCATGGGATTTTTGTTTTATTTGGTGATAAATATAAAACAAAATTTAAAAATTTAAATAGAGTTATTAATTTTATAATTGTTTCTATTTTATGGTCATTTTTTATTTGGCCAACAACAGGAGAAGCGGTTCAAGCTATTTTGAGTATATTTAATAATTTTAAAATAACTGATTTTGCACAAAATATTTTAAATTTAGGTTTAACATTAGGAGATTATATTGTTTTAATAATTTCAACATTGATATTATTTATATTTGATGGTAAAAAAGATAAAATTTTAAATTATATAAAATCTAAAACTTTTGAAAGAAAACTTATTTATGTAGGAATTTTTGCATTAATAGTTATGACTTTTGGAATTTATGGTATTGGTTTTGAAGTTGATGAATTTATTTATAGTAATTTTTAGAGTTGAGGAGAGAGTAATTTGAAAAGAGCTATTAAAATTATTGTTATTTTAATAATTTTTATAATAATATTTGCATTTTTAAATAGATTATTAAAACCAAAGTATGCGACAAGTTTAGTTGAAGGCAGCATGATTTCTCAGTATTATGATGAGTCAAAAGATCATGAAGTTATTTTTATTGGTGATTGTGAAGTATATGCAAATTTTTCTCCAATGGTAATGTATGAAGAATCTGGAATTAAAGCATATGTTAGAGGTTCATCTCAGCAACTTATATGGCAATCATATTATTTACTAAAAGAAACCTTAAAATATGAGATTCCTAAAGTAGTAGTTTTTAATGTGAATTCTATGAGATATGATAAAAATAGCAGTGCAGTAAGTGAAGCATATAATAGACTTATGATAGATAATATGAAATGGTCAAAAGAAAAAATTGAATTAATAAATGCATCAATGACAGAAGAGGAGAGCTTTATTTCATATGTTTTTCCAATTTTGAGATATCATTCAAGATTTGATGAATTAACAAAAGAAGATTTTGAATTTTTATTTAAGAATAAAACAAATACATATAATGGATTTTTAATTAATAAAAATGTAAAACCAGTTACAAATCTTCCAACCAAAAGAAGATTAGCAACTTATGAATTTGATGAAGAATGTTATGATTATTTGCAAAAAATAACTGATTTATGTAAAGAAAATGGAATAGAACTTGTTTTAATAAAAGCTCCAAGTGTTTATCCATATTGGTATGATGAATATGATAAACAAATAGAAAGTTTTGCTGAAGAAAATGATTTAGATTTTTATAATTTTCTAGATGTTACACAAGAAATAGGAATTGATTATAATACAGATACATATGATGGTGGATTACATATGAATCTAGATGGAGCTACAAAACTATCAAAATATTTTGCAAATATATTAATAGAAAATTATGATTTAACAGATTATTCTGGTGATGAATTGTATGATGAAAAATTAGAAGAATATAATAACGCTATAAAATAAAAGGTATTTTTTGATATCATTAAAATCACTCCTTTAAGATAATTATTTATTAAAATTATGATAATAGTTATTTTAAAGGAGTTTTTTATGGAATTTGATCTAATAGTAAAATCAAGACGTTCAGCTCGAAATTTTACTGGTGAACATGTTGATAATAAAGATATTGAGAAAATATTATATAGTGCTTCTTTAGCTCCATCTGCTAAAAATAGACAACCATGGAAATTTTATGTATTAAGTGATGAACAAAAGCAATATATTATGAATATGCTTTTTGAGTGGGATAAACAAAATAGAAAAGAAAGAACAAGTGTAAAAGGTACAGCAGAACAGATAGAAGTAGCAGATAAAATGATAATGATATATAGTGATACAAAAAAAGAACCATATAAAAAACCTGATTATATTTCTTTAGGATGCGCTATTGAAAACATGAGTTTAGAAGCTGTAAATCTAGGGTTAGGAAGTTGCATTTTATGTGATACATTATATATAGATAAAGAAATAGATGATTATTTAGGAGTACAGGACTTAGAACAGATTTGTGGATTTATAATTGGAAAACCAATATATAATTATCCAAAAAAGGCAAGAAAAGATTTAAAAGAATTATTAATAAATTAAAAGCACAAAAACAGGTGATTTGTCACCTGTTTTGCGCTTTTTGCGGAATTATTTGTCACATGTACATCTGGTTTTCCAGATGTTTTCAAGAATTTTCTTTCTATAGTTTGAGTCTAAATGTGTGTAAAAGTTAACGTAGAAATCAATCAGTTTATCTCTGCATTTATTGCAGGTCTTAGGAAACTGACTGATCCCTTTTGTAAAAGTATTTTCCCGTGTTCCAAACCATGCAATTGAGATTTTATCAAGATATTTTTCAGGAATTCTGTAAAGAAGCTCTACAAATTCCCATGAAGAAATTTGATCATAGACTCCAATATCTTGCCAATGCTTTAGCATTGTATTTTCCTTTATATTGATAGGAAATAACACACACATTGTGCCTTCAGGCATATTTTTGAAAATGAAGTCTAAAGAATCTAATACATCTTGAATCTGTTCCTCTCTTGTTAAAAATGGAGCACCTAAAAGGACATTAACTAATATACCAATATTGTATTTTTTACATAGCTCTGCTGTTTTTAAAAATTCATCAATATCTATATCTTTGTTGTAGATTGCTCTAACGTCCTCTGCAGATGATTCGAACCCAAGCTCAAAGTAGATTTCCTGTTCCCAGCCCAAAATCTCACGAATAACCTGAAGCTTTTTTTCAGTTATGGTTGTATAATGTGTCTCAATCTCAATTTCCTGGATGCCTCTATGTGAGACAAATTTCAGAGCTTCGATGAAAAGATCATAAGGAATCTCTCTTTCTGAGAGAAATGAACCATTTGATTCAAGCTGTAAAACATTGATATTGTAGTCTTCAAGCTTTATTTTTTGCAATTCTGGTTTTACCATTTCAAGTGTTAAATGATAGTCAAACCCATAATTGCAAAAAGAACATGCATTATTACATCCGCAAGATGTGAATAGAAGTTGAAAAATACCTTTTTTTACTTCATTTAGCGAAACTACTGGAGTTCCAGGAGTTGTGACTATATTTTTCCGCATTTTCCAGATTTCACGAGTTAAATATTCATTCATATCTCATACCTCCAGTTGAATTCTAATTGATAATTTTATACATTTTTATTATAAATGTTTTTAAAATAAAAAGAGTAACTTTTTTGATATTAAAAAAGTTACTTTGGTAATTATTTTATTGGTATATATAATTTTAATTTATCATCTTCAAGATATTCTTCTATATCTGGTATATCTTTTAACTCATATCCAGTATTTGGAATTATAGTTCTATATATTTTACGTATATATTCGTACATATCATTTGAATTAATAAATTTATAATCAAAAACCAAATAATTAGATGATTTTAAATTAAGAAATTTAGAATCTTTAAATTTTTCAGTAGAAGCTATATAATAAGTTGCTTCATCTATTTTGCATGTTTTATCATATTCTAATAAACCATATTGAGTTTTATTTTCAAGATAATTTAAATTTTCTTTCCAAAATTGAGGAGCTACATTATGACAATTTTTAATAGTTGTTTTCATTGAGATAGCATATAAATTAAATTCAATATTTTTTTCTATACGATAATTAAATTCATTAGTTACGTCTTCATTTTTGATTTCATATTGAGAAAAATATTTTATGTTATTTTTATTATCATTAATTTCACTTGGTAGAAATCCCATCATTGATTTAAATGCTCTTGAAAAAGCTTGTGAAGATTCGTAATTATATTTTATAGCTATATCAATTACTTTTTCTTTTCCATCAATTAAATCTAAAGCAGCCATTGTTAGTCTTCTTTTTCTTATATACTCTGCGACAGTATAATCAGTTACAAATAAAAAGATTCTATGCATTGTATATTCATTTACTCCAAGAATTTGAGAAAGTTTTTTATAACTAATTTCTTCACAAAGATTTTGTTCTATATATTCAATTAATTCATTAAATTTTTCATTACTTTGTTTATTCATATAAATCTCCAATTTTAATTATACTATCATAAAAAAATAAAAAAAGAAAGAGTTTTATATTAATAGTATTGATAATTTTAAATTTTTACTTTATAATAAATATGTAAAATTTTAATGTATTTAAGGAGTAAAAATTTGAAATTAATTTCTTGGAATGTAAATGGATTAAGAGCTGTTGTAAATAAAGGCTTTTATGAAAGTTTTGATAAATTAAATGCAGATATTTTTTGTATTCAAGAAACTAAAATGCAAGAGGGACAATTAGATATTAATTTTGATGGATATAAAATGTTTTTAAATAGCGCTGTGAGAAAAGGTTATTCAGGAACAGCAATATTTACTAAAATAGTTCCAATTTCAGTTTCATATGGTATAGGAATAGAAGAACATGATCAAGAGGGAAGAGTTATAACTTTAGAATTTAAAGACTTTTATTTAGTAGATTGTTATACTCCGAATGCTCAAAGAGAGCTTACAAGGCTTGATTATAGAATGAAATGGGAAGATGATTTTAGAGAATATTTAAAAAAATTAGATAAAATTAAACCTGTAATCTTATGTGGAGATTTAAATGTAGCGCATAATGAAATAGATTTAAAAAATTCAAAAGCAAATAGAGGAAATGCTGGTTTTACAGATGAAGAAAGAAATCAAATGACAAATCTTTTAAACTCTGGCTTTGTAGATTCATTTAGATATTTATATCCCGACAAACAAGATTCCTATTCATGGTGGTCTTATATGGGAAAAGCTAGAGAAAAAAATATTGGGTGGAGAATTGATTATTTTATTGTATCTGAAAAAATTAAAGATAAAATTGTAGATGCCAAAATTCATCCAGAAATTATGGGCAGTGACCACTGTCCAGTGGAATTAGACATGGAAATTTAAGCGGAGCATTAAATTTATTCGTCTAACATAATAAAATTACTATGTAATTTTAGAAAGGATTGCAAATGAAAGAAAAAAACGGTTATTGGAAAAAATATGCTTCTTGGTTTATTTTAGGAATTGCATTAATAGTAGTTTTTAAAACTATTGATAGTTTTGGAGCAATTTTTTCATGGATAAGTAGTTTAATTGATATTTTAATGCCATTTTTCTTGGCTGCACTTTTGGCATTTATTTTATATATACCATGCAAAAAGTTAGAAAGCTTATATAAAAGAATAAAAATAAAGTTTTTAGCAAAAAAAGCTAGGGTTTTAAGTGTTGCAACGATGTATATAGTTGTAATTTTATTTATTGTAATTTTAGTTAATATTATTTTCCCAGCTTTATCTGAAAGCGTTATAGAATTAGCTAAAAGTTTACCAAATTATTATAATATGGCCAAAGAATTTCTTATAAATCAGCCAGAAGATTCACTTTGGGTTAGGTTAAATATTATTGGAATTATAAATAATTTAGAAGAAATAAATATATCTGAAACGATTTTAAATTGGTTAGAGTTTGATAATTTAACAGTATATCTTCAAGGTATAGCAAATGTTGCAGGAGTTATATTTGATATTTTTGTTACTTTTGTTGTTTCTGTATATATATTACTTGAAAGAAGTGATATAAAAAGTTTTGCAAAGAATTTATTAAAAGCAATTTGCTCAAAAGAGGGATATAACAAATTTGCAAAATATTATAGAGAAACAAATTCTATTTTTTATAGATTTATTACTGCGCAAATTGTTGATGCAATAATAGTAGGAATTTTGACATCTATTGCCATGACAGTAATGAATGTAGAATATGCAACATTACTAGGATTCTTAATAGGTATTATGAATGTAATTCCATATTTTGGAGCAATTATTGGTGTAGCAATTTCTGTAATTATTACAATATTTACAGGAGGATGGATAAAAGCATTATGGCTTTGCTTGGTATTAATAATTTTACAACAAATAGATGCAAATATAGTTAATCCTAAGATTTTAGGAAATTCACTTAAAATTAGTAGAATTTTAATTATTTTCTCAGTAACATTCTTTGGAGCATATTTTAATGTTTTAGGTATGTTCTTAGGGGTTCCGATTATAGCATTAATAAAGGTATTTGTAATTGATTTTATAGATGAAAGAAATAAAGAAAAGATTGAAGCGGAAAATAGTGAAGAACTCGTGAGCACTGAAAATGAAACAAATAATTAAAAAAACACCTTTGACATAAAAAGTCAAAGGTGTTTTTTGTGCCAAGGGGATGTCAGGACAGGAGAACCGTCCCCTTGTCCAGTACCTTCTTCTAATTTTTCATTTTTATTAATCTTTACAGTTATGGGAAGATTAATTTGTTGTTCTTCTTCATTCATTTTTTTAACAACTTCTTTAAAATGAGAGATAGGATCATCATAATCTTTCTTTAAAACTTCAAGGTCACCTAAATTCTGTATGGTGATATTCTTAACTTTTCCATTAACATCTCTATAGCCTCTACGAATAGATAGTCTTGTTTTTCCTGTTTTTTTATTATTCATTATATTTAAATACATAAATTTATTCCTTTTTTTCTATTTTTTTATACTATATCACAAAAGGAAACAAAAGACAACACAAAAAAAGAAAAAATTGACAAAATTAAAAGCTTATGGTTCTAAGCTTAAAGTTACCTAAAAAATTCAAATTAATACTAAACTACGGTAAATTTTCTATGATATATAGAATTTTTAATATAAATGTGATAATATATATTGTGTATTATTGAAGAGAAAGAGAGGTAAAGAAAATGAAAAAATTACCTTATGGAATAAGTAATTATGAAGAATTAATAGAAGATAATTACTATTATGTAGATAAAACAAAATATATAGAGCAACTAGAAGGTTTAGCAGAAAAAAGAATCATGTTTTTACGTCCAAGAAAATTTGGAAAAACATTATTCACAAGTATGATAGAAAACTATTATGATTTAAAAAAGGCGGATAAGTTTGAAGAACTATATAAAGACACATATATTGGAAAGCATCCAACCAAATTTAAAAATAGTTATCACATATTGAGATTTAATTTTTCAGGAATAGATACTACAAATGTAGAAACAACAATCAAAGGATTTAAAAGTAAAGTTAGTGCATCAATAAAAGTATTTGTAGAAAAATATGGATTAGACTTTTATATAAATCCAGAGGCAGAGGCAGAAGATATATTAGATAACCTATTTAAAGCATTTTATATGCAAAAAGAGCAAGAAAAAATATATGTTATTATTGATGAATATGATCATTTTGCAAATGAATTATTAGGTTTTAATACAAACCAATTTAAGGATTTAGTATCAAAAAATGGAAAAGTAAGAAAATGGTATGAAATATTGAAAGAGGGAACAGAAACCGTAATAGACAGAATATTTATAACAGGAGTTGCACCAATCACATTAGATAGTTTAACATCAGGATTTAATATAGGTTCAGACATAACCATGGATGAAAAATTTAATGAAATGCTAGGATTTACAGAAACAGAATTAAAAACACTAATGGAAAATCAAATGATATCTAAAGAAAAACAAGCTGAAATATTGCCAATTATGAAAGAAAACTATGATGGATATAAATTTTCATTATATGCACAAGA
>CALXVK010000002.1 GCA_944391975.1 uncultured Clostridia bacterium | reverse complement strand
TATATTGAAAGTAGTACACTTGAAGGTTTGTCTATGGAAGTAAAAAATGAGCCAAAAATTGCTTTAGATGGTGGAAAAGATGGATTAGATTTTTATAGAAAAATTATAAAAGAAGCTCCAAATTTTTTAAATAAAAGCGGTTATTTATCATTAGAAATTGGTTATAATCAAAAAGATGCTGTAGAAAAATTGTTGAAAACATATAAATATAAAAATATACAAATAAAAAAAGATTTATCAAATATTGATAGAGTAATTATAGGTGAAATTTAGGTACATTTTAAAATTTCATCAATCACACTAATTCAAATCAATGAAATTTCAGGAGTGTCCATAAATTTCATTGGAAGTAAGGAGAGTATTATAAATGTCTTTTTCATATGATGTAAAAGAAGAATTAAGTAGTTTAAAGAATTTTAAAAATAAAGAATTATTAGAAGCAGAATTTTTAGGATATATATTAACTGGAAATGCAACTCTAGATGGTGAAAAAGTTTATTATATAACAGAAAATGAATATAACATAGAAAGATTATTTAAAATTCTATTTAATTTGGAAATTGATTATGAGCCAGAAATTAAAGGAAAATTTTTTGAAGCTATAATAGATAGTAAAGTTGTTTCTGATAGATTTTTGAAATTTGCAAATGTAAGTGATGATGAAATAAAAAAGAATATTATTAAAGGAGCTTTTTTAGGTGCTGGCTCTATAAGTGATCCAGAAAAAAATTATCATGTTGAGATTAATTTTGGAAATGAAAAAAATGCTGAATTTATTTTGAATTTATGCAAAACATATCAAATTGAATTCAAAATTTTAGAAGTTAAACCAAAATATATCTTGTATTTAAAAGAAGGAGAACAAATTTCTAAATTTTTAGCATGTATAGGAGCAAATAATGCTGTTTTGAAATTTGAAGATATTAGAGTTTATAAAGAAATGAAAAATAATGTAAATAGAATTGTAAATATGGAAACTGCAAATTTAAATAAAACTATTGATGCAGCAATTTTACAAATAGAAGATATTCAGTTAATTCAATCAAAAAATAAATTTGATGATTTGCCAGAAGAGTTAAAAGAAGTTGCAATTTTAAGATTGGAAAATCCAGAAGCATCTTTAAAAGAGATAGGAGAAATGTTAAGTACACCTCTTAGTAAATCTGGTGTAAATCATAGATTGAAAAAAATTCAGGAATATGCAGAAGAATTAAAAAAATAAAAGGGGTAAGAAATTGAAGAAAATAGGAATTTATGTTCATATACCTTTTTGTAAAAGAAAATGTAAATATTGTGATTTTGTTTCATTTGAAAATAGTAAATATATTAAAGAATATGTAGACAGATTATTATGGGATATAGACAATATTCAAAACATTCTAATAAAAAACGATATAGGAGTTCTTGAAAAAGATGTAATAATAGATACAATATATTTTGGAGGAGGAACTCCTTCTATAATTGATTCAAATTATATTATATCAATTTTAGATAAATTAAAAGAAAAGTTTAATATAGATGATGATGCAGAAATTACAATTGAAGTAAATCCTGGAACAGTTAATGAAGAAAAATTGAAAAAATATTATAGTTCAGGAATAAATAGATTAAGCATTGGTTGTCAAGAGACTCATGATAATATTTTAAAAAACATTGGAAGAATACATAGTTTTAATGAATTTTTATATACTTATAATTTAGCAAGAAAAATAGGTTTTAAAAATATAAATGTTGATTTAATGTTAGCTTTGCCAGGACAAACACTAACAGATTTAAATGAAAGTTTAAATTCTATAATAAGTTTAAAACCAGATCATATTTCTGTATATTCATTGATTTTAGAAGAGGATACTCCATTAAAAAGAGAAGTAGAAAAAGGAAGTTTAGAACTTCCTTCAGACGAAATTGAAAGAAAAATGTATCATAAAACTAGAGAAATATTAATACAAAATGGTTTTGTACATTATGAAATTTCAAATTTTGCAAAAAAAGGTTTTTATTCAAAACATAATTTAAATTGTTGGAATCAGAAGGAATATTTGGGACTTGGATTAGCTAGTCATTCTTATTTAAATAAAAAAAGATTTTGTAATGGAAATAATTTACATAAATATATTGAAAAAAAGTATGATACAAATATAGAAATTCAAGAAATACAGAGTAAAACGGATGAAATTAAAGAATTTGTTATGTTAGGATTTCGAAAAATTGATGGAATAAATAAAAAAGATTTTTATAAAAAATTCAATATTGAAATAAACAAAGTTTTTGAAAAAGAAATTTTAAAACTAAAATCAGAAAGTTTAATAGAAGAAGATGAATTAAATATAAGATTAACAATAAAAGGTTTAGATTTTGCAAATCTTGTTTTTGAGGAATTTGTATAAATTTTTAAAATTTACTTGAAAAATAAAAAAATTATCTATATGATTATATAAGAAGATTTCTTAATTATTACATAAGAAAAATTGGAGGAAAATTATGAGTCAAAAAGTTAGTCAAGCTCTTATTAGATTATTAAATGAGATATCAAGTACTGAAACAACACTTTCAAAGGTACAAGCAGTAATATTTGTTAAAAAAAGCGAAAAAATAATTGAAGAGAAAATTAAATATTTATACAATTTGTTACATTTGGAAGCTAGTCAATATAATCAAAGTTCAGCAAATTATAAAGATTTAGTTGAATCTATAATAAAAACATATAAAGATAAATTATATATAGTATATGACGAATTGTATTTACAATATGTAAATATTCAAAATGAAATTGGAGACGCAAGGCTTAATCAAAAAGTTGCTATGATAAATTTTCAAAAAATTATTAATGATTCAGAAATAAATAAAAAAGATTATACAAGAGTAAAAGAAAAGCTAAAAAATAAGAATGAATTATATGATAAAATTATAAAAAAATGTGAAGAACAATTTTCTATTTGTATGACTAATTTTGAAGACCAAATTAATAATGCATTTTTTATAGAAAACAGCTTAATAACTGTAGATGAGAATAACATTTTTTCAAAAATTAAACATGCAATTATAAATTTATTTAAAGGAAAAAGGTTATATAAAGAAGCACTACTTAGTTATCAAACTAAAATTGACAAAATAGATGTTGAAAACATTGTTAACAATTTTAGAAATCAAACAATTGAATTTGTTACTGATATACTTGAAATAAAAGATATAAACTTGGAAAAGGCAGTATAATTTTATTGTAAAAATATATAGAAAGGGGAAATTCGTATAAAAATTATACGATAAAGTAACAATGAAAAAAAGAAAAGTAGAATTTGTTTCTCCTAAAACAGTAAAAAAGTTTTTGGAAGAAAATAATGTAAATTTAGATTCTTTAGGTGGAGAAAAAGAACAAGAAGATTTTATTTCTAGATTATCAGATGCTTTAATAAAATTCAGAAAAATAAATTCAGCTAAAGATATTTCGAAAATTGAAAAAGCTTCTAGACTTGAATCTGCTGGACAAGAGGTATTAAAAGTTTTACAAGAAGTAAATATTCCAGTTGATATAATTAATAAATTATCAGAAAATTTTATTCCACAACCAACACCAACTAAAGTTGATATAGATGAAATTAAGGATTTAAAAGAAAAAGTTGCGCATGAAAAAACAGCAGATGATGAACAAGAACAATCTGAAGAAAAAGAAACTACAGAAAATAGTGAAGAACATTCTGAAGCTACATCTCATAAAAAAGATGATGATATAATAGATGTAGAATATAGAGAAGTAACTTCTGATGAAGAAACACAAAAACAAGATGAAGTTGAAGTAGAAGGCTCTGTGTTTGATAAGAGAGATGAAACAGCTTCTGAAATATTTAGAGATATGCTAGATAAACATAGAGAACTACGTGAACAGAAAAAAGAATTAAAAAAACTGAATTCTTCAATTAGAACGGAAAGAACTATTGGAGAAGGTGTTACTAATATATTAAGATGGTCACGTGATGTTATGGTTTGCAACGTATTATATGGAGGAATTTCGAATCTTGATCATGATATTATAGCAGGAGGAGCTTTTATAGCTTTAACAGGTGTAGCAGTTACAGGATATGTTGGGGCTAGAGTTGCAGGAAAGGCTATAAAGGGAGTCGCTAAATTAGGATTTAAAGCAGCAAAGTTTGCTGGTAAAGCGATATTTAAAGCTGCAAGAGGTACAGCTGAAAAATGTAAAGCAAAAGCAGATAAAAATAGAGAAAAAAGAAGATTAAAACAAATTGATAGAACAGATGAAGCTTTAAAGGAGGCCGATAATGCAACTTTACAAATTTTAGAGTATTCAAAAAGAAGACTAAGAGTAAATGAAATTTTGGAAGAAGAATATGAAGATTATGGTTTTTCTGAAGAACAATTACAATATATATCAGATATCAGAGATGAAGAAAAAAGAGGAGAAACAGAAGATAAAATTCTAGATGAAAATGAAGAATTATTAACTGAAGCTAGGAAAAAAATAGCTGAAATAAGCTTAATTGGAATTACTAAAGATTTTCAAGAAAAATTAGGTATAGAAAATCCAGAAGAAATTAGAAGAATAATTGATAGTGTTACAATGGATGAAAATGGACAATTAGTATTAGGAGAAGATTCTCCAGTTTCAATTGAAGATATTGAATCTGCCGGACTTTATGATAAATTTATAAATATAGTTAATTTACCTAAAATTAATGAAATGTCTTTTGAAGATATAAGAAGCATTGTTACTTATTCAGATATAGAACTTCATTTAGATGAAGATATTCCAGAATTTTTGTTAAGTAATGATTCTATGGAATATATTAAAGTAATTAGGGATGTTATTCAGGAAAGCAAAGCTAATGGACAAGAAATTTCATTAGATTCAATTAATGAAAATATTCAAATAATTTCAAATAATAATTACATTTTAAGAGAAGCATATGATAGAGATTTAGTTAGTGTTGCAAAAGATTTAAGAGACCAAGTTAAAGGTTTAAGTAAAGAATTTGAAGGATTAAGAGAAGGAAAAACTAGTAAAGATAATCGAAGAAGAGAAACTTTAAGAAAAATAGCCAAAGCTAAGGTGGCAGATCTGGAAAAATCTGAAATTATTGAGATAATTAAAAAAGGAGACGAAAAAGAAGTAAGTATATTAGGTCAAGCCAAAGATGCTTTAAGCCAAGATTTAGTTCAAGATTTAGAACATACTGCTGATATTAAAAGAGGTAAGATAGATTATGAGCAAGAAACTGATGAACATGAAGAAAAATAATTCTAAAGAAAATGAGGGATAAAAATGGATAAAGAAAAATTTGGAAGTATAATTCTTGATGGAAGAATGATTAATTTAGACAGTGAAAATATTGAAACTTTAGAAAAAATAGAATCAAACCTTCAAGAAAAAGAAAATAATTTAAAAAATAAGGTTATTACTGTTTTTAAACAATGATTTTGAATTAATAAAAATATGTGAGAACTCTAAAATAATACGAAAAAATTTGTAAAAACTATTGACAAAGTAAAGAAAAAGTTATAATATATTAGCAGTCCTAAAGAAGGACTGCTAAATTTATTTATTTTATAAATAAATTTAGCAACATTGCACACAAATTTCTAGTGAAATTTGGCGCTGCAAATAAAAGAAATATAAGAAAAAAGAATGAATAAAAAATACAGATTCTTTTATTTGCATAACTAATAATTAAGTTTCTAAGAATAATTAAAAGATTAGTAAATTAAAAATAAATTTAGCAACATTGCACACAAATTTCTAGTGAAATTTGGCGCTGCAAATAAAAGAAAAAACACAGATTTCTAGAAAAATTTAGATGATTTTATAGAAAAAAGGTGAAAAAATGGAATTAGATGAAAGAAAAAAGAAAATTTTACAAGCTATAGTAGAAGGTTATATTCAAGGAGCTGAACCAGTAAGCTCTAACGAACTTACTGAAGAACTTCGGTTGTAGTAGTGCCACTATTAGAAATGAAATGGCTGAACTTGAAAAAATTGGTTTTTTAGAAAAAACTCATACTTCAAGTGGTCGTATTCCATCAACTAAGGGGTATAGATATTATGTAGATGAACTTATAAGAGAAGATGATTTAACTAAGCGTGAGATGGAATATATTAGAAAACAGTTAGAAAAGAAAGTAAATGATTTAGAAGAGCTTACTAAAATTGCTACAACAACACTTTCTGAAATAACTCATTATACAACAATTGCAATAGGACCAAATGTAAAAGAACATACTATTGTTGATATTAAATTTGTTCTTTTAGGAAGCAGAGTTTTGATGGCTGTTATTTTAACAGATTCTGGTATTATAAGAGAATCTGTTATTAAATTTGATGAAGATATTTTACAATCTCAAATAGATGATTTAACAGTTTTATTTAAAAATAAAATGATTGGAAAACCACTTAGTGATTTAAAAATGCCATTAGAAGAGCTTATAACAAGCGAAATGACAAGTGGAATAAATATTATAAAGAAAATTATAGAAGAAATAAATAGATTATTAGAAGAAACAAATAATATTCATATTGAAGGTGCTGGTAATGTAATTGATTTACCAGAATTTAAAAAAGTTGATATAACAAAAGAGTTTTTAAATGTTTTAGATTCAAAAGATCTTGTTTCAGAAATAATGACTTCTGGAATGGATGAAAATCTTGGAAATATTAGAGTTTATGTTGGACAGGAATCTGAAAAAGAAGAATTAAAAAATTTCAGTATTGTAACTTTTGATCATTTAATAGAAGATAAAGATATAGGAACGATAGGAATCATAGGTCCAAAAAGAATGGATTATTCTAAAGTTATTTCTGTTATGAAATATATAAGTAAAAAAATTAATGATGATTATAAAAAAGGAAAGATTTAATATAATATAAGGAGGTCTGGAGATTTGATGGACGAAAAAAAACCTGAAGAAGAAATAAAAAAAGAAAAGGAAAAAGTTGATAAAAATATCAATGAAAAACAAGAAGAGAAAATTCAAGAAACAGAAATAAAAAAAGAAACTAAAAAAGATGATTCAAAATTAACTAAAGAATTAGAAGAACTAAATGATAGATATAAGAGGCTTTTTGCAGAGTTTGAAAACTATAAAAAAAGAACTCAAAAAGAAAGCTTAAATAAATATGCTGAAATAACAGGTGATGTAGTAAGTAAAGTTTTACCAGTTTTAGATAATTTAGAAAAAGCAGCAGAAGTAAAAACAGAAGATACTAGTTATCAAGAAGGTATAAAATTAGTTGTAAAACAATTTTCAGAGGTTTTATCAAAACTTGGTATGAGCGAAATAGAAGCAATTGGACAAAGATTTGATCCAAGCCTACATGAAGCTGTTAGCCATATAGATGATCCTAATAAAGGTGAGCAGGAAATAGTTGAAGAATATAGAAAAGGATATAAAATAGGCGATAAAGTTATTAGACACTCTATGGTTATAGTTGCAAATTAATTTTTGTAAAAAGCTTTGTCTTTTCCGTCTAATCTTCATTTCAAAAATGCTTAAGTGTACTTTTGTACGCCTCTGCTTTTCTTGTTCGATTATACGAAAAATACTTGCTTTTTACAAAATTAAAATTAGAGAATAAAAATTCTCTTTTTATAAATTTACAAAAGATGACCTTAAATAGATAATAAATAGAATGCTATGAAAGGCAAACGATAAAAATAAATTTAAAGGTTTTGAGGAAGTTCAAAACTAAAAGGAGGAAAAAATAATGGGAAAGATTATAGGTATTGATTTAGGAACAACAAATTCATGTGTTGCAGTTTTAGAAGGAGGAGAACCAGTTGTAATTCCAAATGCTGAAGGAAATAGAACAACACCATCTGTTGTAGCTTTTTCAAAAAATGGTGAGAGATTGGTTGGACAAATTGCAAAACGTCAAGCTGTTACAAACCCAGAAAATACAGTTATTTCAATAAAAAGAAAAATGGGTACAGCAGAAAAAGTAAAAATTGATGGAGAAGAATTTTCTCCACAAGAGATTTCTGCAATGATACTTCAAAAATTAAAAGCAGATGCTGAAAATTATTTAGGAACAAAAGTAACACAAGCTGTTATTACAGTTCCAGCATATTTTAATGATAGCCAAAGACAAGCAACAAAAGATGCTGGTAAAATTGCAGGACTTGATGTATTAAGAATTATAAATGAACCAACTGCAGCAGCACTTGCATTTGGTATGGATAAAGAAGATCAAGATCAAAAAATAATGATATATGACTTAGGTGGAGGTACATTTGATGTTTCTATCTTAGATATAGGTGATGGTGTATTTGAAGTTTTAGCAACAAATGGTAATACTCACTTAGGTGGTGATGATTTTGATAATGCAATTATTGATTATTTAGTTTCAGAATTCAAAAAATCAAATGGAATTGATTTATCTTCTGACAAAATGGCAATGCAAAGATTAAAAGAAGCTGCTGAAAAAGCTAAAATAGAACTTTCAGGAGTTGGTCAAACACAAATTAATTTACCATTTATTACAGCAGATTCAACAGGACCAAAACATTTAGATATGACTTTAACAAGAGCAAAATTTGAAGAATTAATTCATGATTTAGTTGAAGAAACAGCTGATCCTGTTAATAAAGCTTTAAAAGATGCTGGAATCTCAGCTTCTGATTTACACAAAGTATTACTAGTTGGTGGATCTACTAGGGTTCCATGTGTTCAAGAATTAGTTAAGAGAATTACTGGAAAAGAACCAGATAAAGGAATCAACCCTGATGAATGTGTTGCAATTGGTGCTGCTATTCAAGGTGGTGTATTATCAGGAGATGTAAAAGATTTGGTATTACTTGATGTAACACCATTATCATTAGGTATTGAAACATATGGTGGAGTATTTACAAAATTAATTGAAAGAAATACAACAATACCAACTAAAAAATCACAAGTATTCTCTACAGCAGCTGACGGTCAAACAGCAGTTGAAGTTCATGTACTTCAAGGAGAAAGAGAAATGGCTGCATATAATAAAACATTAGGAAGATTCCATTTAACAGGTATTCCTGCAGCACCAAAAGGTGTTCCTCAAATTGAAGTAACTTTTGATATTGATGCTAATGGTATTGTTAATGTTTCAGCAAAAGATATGGCAACAGGAAATGAGCAAAAAGTTGTTATAACAGCTAGTACAAATCTTTCAGAAGAAGATATTGATAAAGCTATTAAAGATGCAGAACTTCATAGTCAAGAAGATAAAAAGAAAAAAGAAGAAGTTGAAACAAAAAATAATGCTGAGAGTTTAGTTTATAATTGTGAAAAAACTTTAGAGGAACTAGGAGATAAAATTAGTGGTGAAGAAAAATCTAAAGTAGAAGAAGAAGTTGCAAATGTAAAGAAAGCATTAGAAGGAAATAATACAGAAGAAATTAAAGATGCAACTGATAAATTAACAAAAGTATTTTATTCAATTTCAGAAAAATTATATGGTCAAAAGGCTTCTGAAGCAGGAGCAACAGGTAATGCTGGAACTTCTGATAATGCAACAACAGATGAAAATGGAAATGTATATAATGCAGATTATGAAGTTGAAAATAATGATGATAAAAAAGATGAATAAAAAAACTGGAGGTTAAATTAATGGCACAAAAACGCGATTATTACGAAGTTTTAGGGGTGAGTAAAAGCGCAACAGATGAAGAAATAAAAAAAGCCTATAGAAAACTTGCAAAAAAATACCATCCTGATGCAAATCCAGACAATAAAGAAGAAGCAGAAAAGAAGTTTAAAGAAGTAAATGAAGCGTATGAAACCTTATCTGATAAACAAAAAAGACAGATGTATGATCAGTTTGGGTTTAATGGGCCAAATTTTTCCGGAAACCAAGGAGGCGGGAGCTATTATTATAGCTCCGGCTTTGATGGATTTGGAGATTTTGGTGATTTAGGAGATATTTTTTCATCATTTTTTGGTGGGTCAAGTAGAAGTCGTTCAAGAGCAAGTAATAGTGCTGTAAAAGGGAATGATTTAAGAGTAGTGACTGAAATTACTTTTGAAGAGTCTTATTTAGGAACTGAAAAAGAAATAACAGTAACTAGAAATGAATCATGTCCTTCTTGTAAAGGAACAGGAAGTGCAAAAGGAACAAAACCAGAAACTTGTTCTGTTTGTAAAGGAACAGGTACAATAAGACAAGTTGCTCAAACACCATTTGGTCAAATGCAAACACAAAGAACTTGTAATAACTGTGGTGGAACAGGAAAAGTTATAAATAATCCATGTACAGAATGTAGAGGAAAAGGAACTGTTAGAAAAGTTGCTAGAATTAAAGTAAAACTTCCAGAAGGAATTGATGATGGTCAAACAGTTGTATTAAAAGGCGAAGGCGAAGCAGGAAAAAACGGTGGACCAAATGGAGATTTATACATAGTAGTAAAAGTAAAAAAACACAAAATATATTCCAGAAAAGCAGAACATGTACTTTGCGAAATACCAATCACTTTTACAACAGCAACACTTGGTGGAGAAGTTGAAGTACCAATGGTAGATGGAACTAAGGAAAAATACAGAATTCCAGAAGGAACTGCGACAAATACAAAATTTGTAATTAGAAATAAAGGATTTAAAAATATAAATGGTGGTTGGAGAGGAGATTTTGTATTTACTGTTACAGTACAGGTTCCAAAAAAATTAACATCTGAACAAAGGGAACTTTTAGTTCAATTAGCTAAGACAATGAATGAACAACCGCCTATAAAAAGAAAAGGAATTTTCGGGTAAATTTTACAATTTATCTTGAATTTAAATAATATATTTGATAGAATAAAGCAAACAAATTTTTATTTTTAAAATTTATTTGCTTTATTTGTTTTTAAAAGAGGTATGAAAACGTGGAAATTACTGGACAGTTAATTAATATAATATATCAAAATGATGCGAACTCTTATACTATTGCTGAATTTGAACCAGAAAATTTAAAAGGAGAATTAACTATTGTAGGGTATCTCCCATTTGTAGAAGAAGGAGATACTCTTAAAATTGTAGGAAAAATGGTGGTTCATCAAGAGTATGGAGAACAGTTTAAAATTGATACTTTTGAAAAGCTTATTCCAAAAGATAGCAAATCTTTAGAAAAATATTTAGCTAGTGGAACAATAAAAGGAATTGGACCTGCAACAGCTAAAAAGATTGTAAAAAAATTTGGTGAAGATACTATAAATATTTTTAAATTCGAACCAGAAAGATTAGCTGAAGTAAAAGGTATAACTTATGATAAAGCAATTGAAATGGCTGAAGAATTTAATGAAAAATGGGATTTATGGCAAATAGTAGGAGCTTTAGAAAAATTTGGAGTAAGTGCTACAAACAGTAAAAAAGTTTTTGATGCTCTTGGAAAAGATGCGGTTCAAAAAATTGATGAAAATCCATATGTTTTAGTTGATATTGTTTATGGTATTGATTTTAATAAAATAGATAAGATAGCTTTAGAGATTGGAATTCCAAAAGATAATGATTTTAGGATAAAAAGTGGTATAAAATATGCTTTACTTACAGCATCATATAATGGAAATACATGTGTATTAAAAGAAAATTTAATAGCTTACATAACTCAAGTTTTAGATGTTGGAAGAGAAGAGGTAGAAAATAATCTTATAAATTTGAAAGTTGAAGATGAGATTGTAGTTGAAAAAAGAGATGATGATATAGAATGGGTTTATTTGTATCCTTTTTATAAATTAGAGACAAATATATTAGAAAAATTAATTAAGTTAAATAATTCTAAAAATGTTAAGTATCTTAAAAATTTTAAAAAAGATTTAAAAATTCAAGAAGAAAAATTAGATATAATTTTATCTGAGAAACAATCTGAAGCATTAGAACAGATTAATGATAATAATGTTTGTATTATTACAGGAGGCCCTGGTACAGGTAAAACAACAATTATAAAATGTTTAGTTGAAATTTATAAAGCAAATGGAAAAAAAGTTGTACTTTGTGCGCCAACAGGAAGAGCAGCTAAAAGAATGACAGAAACAACTGAAGAAGAAGCTAAAACTATACATAGATTATTAGAAATAGGAAAAATTGAAGATGACAAATTACATAATATTGATATTAATTTAACTCCTATTGATGGAGATGTAATTGTTATTGACGAAGCTTCAATGGTAGATAGTTTTTTAATGAATTATATTTTAAAAGGAATTTATTTAGGATCAAAATTAGTTTTGGTAGGAGATAGCAATCAGCTTCCATCAGTTGGACCTCGGAAGTATACTTAAAGATTTGATTGATTCTGAAAAATTTGCGTATGTTTCATTAAATAAAATTTTTAGACAAGCTGCTAAAAGTAAAATAATTGTAAATTCTCATGATGTAAATAATGGAATTAGTTTTATAGGAAAAGAATATGATGAAGAAAAAGAAAATGATTTCTTTTATGTTAATGAATCAGTTCAAGAAAAGATGTTAGCCCAAGTTATCTCATTAAGTAAAGAAAGATTAGCGAATTATGGAAATTATAATTTCTATGATAATATTCAAGTTTTAACACCAACAAAAAAAGGAATGCTTGGAACAAAAGAATTAAATAATTATTTACAAGAAGCTTTAAATCCGGCAGAAGAAAATAAACCAGAAAAGCAATATGGAAATGTTACATTTAGAGTTGGAGATAGAGTAATGCAAATAAAAAATAATTATGATATTCCATGGCAAAAAGAGAGTAATGATAAACTAGAATTTGGTGCTGGAATTTTTAATGGAGAACTTGGAATTATTAAAACTATAGATAATTATGATAAAAATATAGAAGTTGAATTTGATGATCAAAAAATAGCTACATATGCATTTTCAGAATTAGATGAGCTAGAATTAGCATATAGTATAACAATTCATAAAGCTCAGCGGAAGTGAATTTGATGTTGTAATAATGGTAGTTCCATGGGCATCAAAAAAACTTTTAACACGAAATTTATTATATACTGGTATGACAAGAGCTAAAAAAATGTTAATATTAATTGGAAGCAAAAATATTATAGAAGGTATGATAAATAATCAAGAAGTACAAAAACGCAATACAGGTCTTTTATATAAATTGATTAATTTGCCATAGGGACGTTGTCCCTCAGAAAAGTAAGGCAGGGACACAATCCCTGCCTCTATATGTATTTTATAAATACCTATAAAGCCATGAAAAATATCCCTGTCTTTTGTTAATTATTAATACAAAAATTAAAATAAAAATTCATACTAACAATTCTTTTGGTTAAAAGCTAAAATTTTAAGCTAAACTATTTGTTTAACATTGAATTTTCAGCTTGTTCAACTAATTTTCTAACCATAGTTCCACCGATTTTACCAGCATCTTTTGAAGACATATTTCCATTATATCCGTTTTTTAAATCAACACCTACTTCAGCAGCTACTTCATATTTGAATTTATCTAAAGAATCTTTTGCTTCTGGAACAACTTTTTTAGTTCTATTTGTACTACTTGCCATTTTATTCACCTCCGAAAAGTTAATTGAAAAAACATTTTTAAAATGTAATTTCAATATATATAATGTTCAAGTATAAAAATTTTAAACATGAAAATTTTGTAAAATTTTAATAAGTATCTTGTCAAAAATTGTTTTAATGATATAATAACGTACATAAATAAAAAAGGAGGAATATATGTACAAATTTGTTGCAATCGATTTAGATGGTACATTATTAAATTCATATGGTCAAATTTCTGATAAAACAAAAGATGCAATAAAAAAAGCAATTTCAATTGGAACTGAAGTTGTAATTGCATCTCGGAAGAACTATAGATTCTATTAAATCATTTTCAAAAGAACTTGGTATAGATGATTATTTAATATCAGGAAATGGAGCGGCTGTATATGATATAAAAAATGATGAGATAATATATAGTAAGTTTTTAAGTAAAAATCAAGTTTTAAAAATAGCAAAAATTTGTGAAGAAAATAGCATACATTATAATGTTTATACTGAAACAGAAATTATTACTAAAAATTTGAGTTATAATGTTCTATATTATTATAAAGAAAATTTAAAAAAACCTGAAGATAAGAGAACATATATTAATATTGTTCCTGATATGATAGAATATATTCAAAATTTAGAAAATGATAATTTTTTAAAAATTACAATTTGTGATGAAGATATTAAAATATTTAATAGTATAATAAAAAAGATAAAAATGTTAGATAAATTTGGAGTTTTAGATGTAGAATATATGTCTAGGAAGAAAATAAAAAGCGGAACAGAAGAATTTTTAATAGAATATTATTATACTGAAATTACAAATGAAAATGTTAATAAATGGACTGCAATCCAATTTTTAATAGATAAACTAGGAATAGATAAAGAAGAAGTTATGGCAATTGGAGATAATTTTAATGATAGAGAAATGATTGAGAATGCTGGGCTTGGAATAGTGATGGGAAATTCAAATCCTTTTATGAAAATTTGTGGTGATATTATTGTTACTGATAATAATTCTGATGGGGTATGCCAAGCAATAGAAAAATATATTTTGAAATAAAAAGGCAGAATTTTTATTTAAAAATATAGAATTTTGTCTTATTTTATGAAGAAATCAATTAAAATAACATTTTAATTACTTTAATATTAAATTTTTGTAACAATGTTGTTTTTTGTTGATAATAGTAAAAATATGTTGTAAAATTGATTATGATATAAAGAAAATAAATGATGTTTAAGGAGGATATAAAAATGGCATCAAATCCAATACAAAGAAGGGCAAGACAGTCTTTTTTAGTAGGCTTTTTAATAGCTTTAATTATTATGGCTATTGTGGTAGTTCTTTTATTTATGAGAATTAGTAATTTAAATGAGGAAAATGCAAGTTTGCAAAGTCTTCAGAAATCTAATACTAAAACAATATTTACACTATCAAGTGATGTAAAATCTGGAGAAACTATTACAGAAGATATGTTAGTAAGTACAAGTGTTCTTGCTCAAATCGATGTTAATAATTACATAACAAGTGGAGATTTCTACGATGAAGAGGGAAATCAAATAGAATTAGTAGCAAAAACAGATCTTACTGGTGGAGCACCTGTTTTAAAAGATACTGTTACTACAGGAGATAATGTATTAACAGATGATCAAAGAATTATGGAATTTAATATGATTGTTTTACCATCTGAATTAGAGAATGGTGACTTTATAGATGTTAGATTTTCATTACCAGATGGAACAACTTATGTAGTTCTTTCTAAAAAATATGTTGAACAAACAACAGCTACCGGTGTATGGATGAAATTAACAGAGGAAGAAATTTTAATGATAAATAGTGCTATAGTTGAAGCATATCAAATTACAGGTGCAAGATTATATGCAGTTCAATATACTGATCCAGGTATGCAAGAATCAGCAGTTGAAACATACTCACCTAGTGAAAACGTTATAACACTTATTTATAATGATGCAAATATTGTTGAAGAAGCTAGAAATGAATTAACATCTAAATTAGTTACAAATTACAATTCACAAAGAGAGAATATCAATAATTATAAAACTGATATGGATAATGATGAATTATCATCAAATGTTGAAAGTGGAAATGAACAAGAAAATGAATTAATAAGTACTGCAAGAGATGAGTTTGTTAGTGCACTTGATGGAACAGGACTTGTTGGATCTGAAAATTATTAATTGATTAATAGAAAGGAAAGTATGGCACAATGAAAAAGACAGCTTTTATGGGAGGATATGATAAATCTGATTTAATTTTATATATTGCAAAAATTCTTACAGTGTCTGGAAAAAAAGTTTTGTTTCTTGATACAACATTAATGCAAAAAACAAGATACATTGTGCCTACTATGACACCTGCTCAAAAATATGTTACAACATATGATGGAATAGATATTGCAATAGGATTTTATAATATGCAAGATTTAAAGGAGTACTTTTCTATAGATGGAGAACTTAAATATGATTTTGTATTAGCTGATATTGATTCTCCAGAAGCTTATATAAACTTTGGATTTAATCAAATTGATTTACATTATCTAGTAACAAGCTTTGATGTTTTTTCTCTTCAAAGAGGTATAAGTGTTTTAAAAGCTTTTAAAGCACCAACTCAAGTTACAAAAGTTTTATTTACTAGAGACCCGGAATCTGAAGAAAAAGAATATATAGATTTTGTTTCAATGAGTTATAAAGTAAGATGGAATGAAGATGTTTTGTATTTTCCTTTTGAAACATCAGATTTATATGCAATATATGTAAATCAAAGATTTTCAAAAGTTAGATTTGATAATCTTTCTATGGAGTATATGGATTGTCTAGCTTTTATGGCGGAACAAATAAGTGGATTATCAAAAAGTGATATTAAAAAAGCAATAAGAATTATAGAGAGAGTATAAGAAGGGAGAGCAAAAGATAATGTCAGTAATTACATTTTGGAATTCTATAGAAAAAGAATGCGGGCAAACCTTATCAGCAATTGCAATTGCAACATATATGGCTATGGAACATAATTATAGAATTTTATTAATTGATGCATGTTTTCATGATAACACTATGGAAAAAGCTTTTTGGAAGAAAAAAGAAAATAAAGCATTAAAAGAATTAACAGGTGGAAAGATTGATATTTCATCTGGAGCAGAAGGATTAATTAGTGCTGTTGCCAGTAACAAAGCTACTCCTGAAATTATAACAAACTATACAAGAATTGTTTTTAAGAATAGATTAGATATTTTGCTTGGATTAAAAACTCAAATTAGACAAGATCATGAAAAATCAATGATGTTATACAAAGATTTAATTTCAACTGCAAATAAATATTATGATATTGTTTTTGTTGATTTATCAAAGGGAATCACAAGACAAAGCAGTGAAGCAATTTTAAAGATATCAGATGTTATTTTATATACGATGCCACCAAACTTAAATAATATAGATAAATTTAAAGAATTAAGACTTAATGAAAATTCAATTGTATCAAGTCAAAAAATTATGCCTCTTTTAGCAAGAAGTGATGAATCTTCTGGTTATAACGTAAAAAATACCTCAAGATATATTAAAGAAAAATATACTATTGCTACAGTTCCATATAATGTAAGATTTATGGAAGCAACAAATGAAGCAAGAACAGCTTCTTTTATGACAAATATAAAACTTTCAAAATCAGCTTTAAATGTTAATGGAAACTTTTTTGAAGAATTAGGTAGAACAGCTCAAATGGTAATAGATAAAATTAGAGAGGTAAATAAATAGATAAAAATTAATGGAGGGCCATTTATAATGAATATTGCTAATTTAATGCTAATGTTTGTAGTACTTGTAATTGTTATAGTATTTATAGTACGTTCAATTAAAAAGAATAAAGAAGAAGCAGTAGAAGAAGCGGTTGAAGTAGATGATAAAACATATACTTTGGATAAGATGATAAAATTTGTTAAAAAGAGATTAGATGAAATTACCAAAATCAACCTTTATGATATTGGTCTTTCAGAAGAAGAATTAAAAAGAAGAAAAGCCAAAAAATATGAATTAAAAAAGGCCTTAAAAGGATGTACATATGGTGATGTTAATGATAAAAAATATGTTAAGGAATTAATATATGATTTATTATCAAAAGAATACGGTGTAGATGAAGTTAATATTTCAAAAGCAATACCTTTTGACGTACCATCACTTTTGAGCGCACAAGATAAATTTGATATTTTAATACATGAGTATAAAAAGACTTTTTCATATGAAGCTTTAACAGAGTTTATAAAGAAATATAATTTAGCTGCGTTAAAATATGTACCAGGTTCTACTAAACCTTGTTATGTTATTACATCAGATGAAATTGATATGATTTATGACAAGGAAAATTTAAATTTGAGTTTTGCTGATAAACTAGAAGTTGTTGTTCAAAGAATTTATCAACAATACAAAGGATACAGTAGTATAGATGAAATAAGAGATATGAATATAGATGGTGTATCTGGACGGAGTTTCGGGTTTACCAGAAAGCTTTTTAAGCCAAGTTGCACAAACAGATGGAGACTATTTAAAACAAGCAATGGAAGCAAAAGTACCAAGAGCATGTGATGCTATTTGGATATTCTTCCAAGGTAAATCTATTAGATTAGAGTTTTTATCTTTTGGAACAGAGAGTGAATTAAAAAGAGTATGTCAAAATATATACAAATATAATAACCCAGGTCAGTTATCTGATACAAATGGTTATAAAATCAATGAAATGAAAGATGGTTCTCGTGTTGTTGTTTTAAGACCATCAATGTCTGAGACATGGGCTTTCTTCGTAAGAAAGTTTGATACTAAAAAAGCCACACTAGAACAAATAGTAAGATTTGAAGGAAAAGAAGAAGCAATAGAACTTTTAAGATTTTTAGTTAAAGGTGCAAGAATTATAGCACTTACTGGTGAGCAAGGTTGCCGGAAAAACAACAATGCTTATGGCTATAATTGAAAGTATTTATGAAACTATGAACCTTAGAATTCAGGAAACTGCTTTCGAGCTTCATTTAAGAAAAATATATCCTACAAGAAATATTTTATCTTTACGTGAAACAGAAACAGTTTCTGGTCAGGAAGGTTTGGACGTTCAAAAGAAAACTGACGGTACAGTTAATATCATCGGTGAGGTTGCAACTGACCCCGTTGCTGCTTGGATGATTCAGGCTGCCCAAGTTGCTTCTAAATTTACATTATTTACTCACCATGCTAAAACATTTCCAAACTTAGTTACAGCTCTTCGTAACTCAATGCTTAGAACTGGTGTATTTAATAATGAGAGAACTGCAGAAGAGCAAGTTGTACAAGTTTTAAACTTTGATATTCACTTAGTTAAAGACTTTAGAGGACGTCGTTACATAGAAAGAGTTACAGAATGTATACCAATTGAAGAAAAAAATGAGTATACATTTGATCATAGAAAAGAAAAAACATTAGAAGGAAAATTTGATAAATTTTTTGATAATGCTACAATATTTTTCTCAAAAACAACAAATCATGAATTATACAAATATCAAAATATATTGGAATTTGTTGATGATAAATATGTTTTATCAAATCCTATTTCTGAAACAAATATCAGAGAAATGAGATTAAACATGAATGATACTGATCAAATAGCATTTGATAAATTTTTGGAAAGAAATTGGGGAATAAAACCTCCAGCAAGTATAAATTATGAATCTGGAGAAGCTGATCCTATTGTTGATTTAACTAAATTACATGAAGAAAGAGAAAGAATTAGAAATAGAACTGCAGGAAATATGTCAGCAGTAGAAAATCCAGTAGATTCAATTCCTGAAGAAAAAGATTCTTATAATGAAAACAAGGAACCAAAAACTCCTCATATTCCAAGAAGAGTAATAAAAAATATTGTTCCAAAAGAAAAAAATAATGAAGAGTCAGAAAATGATGTTACAAACAACATAAAAGAAAATGAAGAACCAGGCAAACCAAAAATTAGAAATCAATTATTAGGTGGTTTAGATGTAAACTTTGATTTTGGTGACGATGATGATGATGACGATAAATAGAGAATAATTAAAGACAGGAGGTGAGCTACGTAATATAATGGATTCAACAGATTTCTTAAAATATTTTGTGATTATTATTGGTGCATTATTTGCAATTATAGTTTTTGCATATTTTCAACTTAGAAAAAAGATGATGGGAAAGAATACAAGATATGTAGCCCAACTTACTGAAGGTACTAAATCTAGTGCTTTTAGTATGGAGATTTTTTATCAAAAATTTTATATACAAATTACTAGAATCCCTTTCCTAAAAAGATATGCTTTAAAATTAAGAAGAAGATTAGAGATTATAAATCTTGAAGATGAATATTTAACAAGAAAACAAACTGCACAAATTATGTTAAAAGGAATAATTATTTTTATTCCTCTAACAATTATCATATTTTTATTAACATCTAATGATATAGTTTTATTATTTGCTTTATTGTTATTTGAAATATTCTTTATTGAAACTTATATGGAAGGTCATGTTGATAAAATTGATAATAAATTATTAAAAGAACAAATAGATATGTTTGCTGAAATGAGACATGCTTTTCATGAGAGTAATATGGTTGAAGAAGCCGTTTATGATGTAGCTCAAAATGATGAATTAGATGTTTCAAGACAAGCTGAAAAAATATATGAAATTTTAATTTCAGATGATCCAGAAACCGAACTTGAAAAATATTATGATATTGCTCCAAATAGTTATTTAAAAGAATTTGCTGGTATTTCATATTTAACTAAAGAGTTTGGTGATAGAAAAGATAAAGATGGTGCATCTTTATATCTTAAAAACTTAAATAATATAACTCAAGAAATGCAAATTGAAATTTTAAAAAGAGATAAATTAGATTATACATTTCAGAGTTTATCAATGATTGCTATAGTTCCTGTTTTATTTATAAATGCGATAAAAGCATGGGCAACTAGTCAGTTCTCATTCACAAAATCATTTTATGAAGGTACAGGAGGATTTTATGTTCAAGTCGCACTTTTAATTTTAACTGTAATTTGTTATATACTTGTTAGAAAATTAAAAGACAATGGCGGAGCAAATATTGCTCAAAATATTGAAAATCCTTGGCAAGCAAAATTATACAAAAAACCAAAAGTTAAAAAGTTTGTTGATTTATTTGTACCAAAAGATGGAACAAGAGAATACAGAAAAGTTACTACTCTTTTAAAAGAATCAGCTTCAAAATTAAAGTTAGAATGGTTTTATATAAATAAACTTGCAGTTACACTTATAGCTTTTATAGTTAGTTTATTAGTATTTATAATAGGTCACAAAATGACTGTAAATTACATTTATACTAATCCAACATCAGATTATGATTTAATGGGATCTATGACTGAAAAGGAAGAAGAAGAAGCAATACTTGTTACAGAACAAGATAATATTTTTATTAGAGAACATTTGGCAGAAACAGAATTGACTCAAGAAGCTATGCAAGAATATTTAGCAGAAGATGAATTATATGCAGGTGAAGCAGAAGAAGTTATTGAAGAAGATGCTGCAAGAATTTTAGAAAAAATACAAACAATTCAAGATGCATATTTAAGATGGTATGAATTATTAGCTGCATGTATTATAGGTTTAGTATTTTATAATGGACCAAATTGGTTGTTAATATTCCAAAAGAAAATGAGACAATTAGAGATGGAAAACGAAGTTATGCAGTTCCAGACAATTATATTAATGCTTATGAAAATTGAAAGGGTTAATGTTGAAATGATTCTAGAATGGCTAGAACGTTATTCTAATATATTTAGAGATCCAATTTCAAGATGTGTTAATAACTATGAATCAGGTCCTTGGGAAGCATTAGAAGAATTAAAAAATGAACTTGCATTTCCACAGATGATTCGTATTGTAGAAAGTTTACAAGCTGCTGTTGAGCAAATTCCAATTAGAGAAGCTTTTGATGAGCTTGATACAGAAAGAGCTTATTATCAAGAAAAAAGAAAAGAATCAAATGCAATTTTGATTTCAAGAAAGTCTATGATTGGAAAAGTGTGTGGTTTTGCACCAATGGTTGTATTATTTGTTGGATATTTAATTATTCCACTATGTTTGATTGGTATGACATCAATGACAGAAGCATTTGAGCAAATGCAAGATATGCAATAAAAAGGAAAGGAATTAAAAACATGGAAAATGCATCATATGCTCTTAAAATAGCAGCAGCCACTCTGATTGCTGTATTAGTAATAGCTCTTGTAGTATTTGTTTTTCAGAGATTAAGTACATACCAGCAATCAGAAGAAGATGCTGTATCAAGAGAAAATAAATCTCAATTTAATACAACTTTTGAGGTTTATGATAAATCTTTAATGTATGGTACTGATGTACTTTCATGTTTAAATCAAGCAGAAAGTAATAATCAAAGATATGTTTACAATATTTATTACAGTGATGGTAGTGCCGGTACATATCAATCTAGAATGGAATTAATGGTTCAAGTAAATGTCACATTACATACAAATGTTCAAGAAGAAATAAAAGTGTATCATAGAGATAACCTAACTGGTTCAATAATGCAAACTACAATAGCACAGGCAAATGAAGGAACTAATAATGGATATAATTTTAGAGCTTTTTCTAGTTCAAATCCTTCAGGATTTAAATTACCAGATGTTACATTTTATTATTTTACTGGAACACAAGTAGATGATAGTAGTGTAGTTACAAATACTGACGATTATGAAAGCATCATGTGGAATTCTGCAACTGGAGAAAAGATTATTGCAAGTTCATATAGATTGATGCCAGGTAGATATAATACGACAATGGTTGGAAATGGTACTACATATAGTTTAGTTCCAGAAAATGCATCAGATGAAGGAATTGCAAGTACAGGAAAGTTGATAGCTCTTCTTTCAACAGTAACTGAGCCAGAACAAACAATTTATAATGATAGTTATACTGGAACTGGATATGAAGGATCAAATGCTTGGTAT
Source organism: uncultured Clostridia bacterium (assembly GCA_944391975.1). GTDB lineage: Bacteria > Bacillota > Clostridia > TANB77 > CAG-508 > Scatovivens. The sequence continues at coordinate 31,439 of CALXVK010000002.1, read as the reverse complement.
AGCGCAACATGGGTAACTGCTGCATATGATTTTAAAACAAAAAGATTTAGATGTACAGATATTTCTTATAATGAACAAGGATATGTAAATTCACTATCATTTGAAGAAGTGGAAGATTATTAATTTAGGAGGAAAGGTAGATGGAAAATGCATCAAAAGCATTGATTTTTGCTGCAAGTATTTTAATTACATTGATGATAATTGCTGTTGCTGTATACATTTTTCAAAGAGGACAAAATCTTAATGATAATACAGCCTCAAGAGCAGAGACAGTTGAAATTCAATCTTTTAATGCACAATTTGCTTCATATGAAACAGCTTGGAATTATGGCGAATCTTTTTCTGATGATGCTCAAAGATACATTGCTCCAAGTACTCTAAATACAGTTTCTGATGTGATTTCAGCTGTAAATTTAGCTTCTAGTATAAACTCACAAAATAATTTAGGATATAGATATTATGATTCTAGAGGATTTGTGGAGACATTAAATGCTGTTGAAATTATTATAGATATATCAAATAATACACCAGATGGATTAAAAAAATATTATTTAATAGAACCACATCAAGATGTTAAAACAGATCATATATATGGAATTGATAATATTTCTAATACAAATCTTTCAGCAAGTTCAAGATCAACTAGAATAAATAATTTCTCATCTAGCTTTTCATCATATGAAGAAACAAGTTGTAATGAACTTTTAAGAAAATTAAGTGAAAGTAAGCTAATTATGTATAATAATTCAAATTATACTTTATATAAATATTATTTTGAAGGAGAATATGAAATAAATTCACAAACTGGTTTAATAGATTCATTAAAATTTACTTTAGTATATGATTCAAATTTTGACAGTTTATAAATTTTTTCGACTTAATAATTGAAAAAAATATATATTTATATTATAATTAAGAAGGGTAGAATATGAAAAAAAACATTGGAATTATCATAGGTCTTGTAATAGTTGTTATAGCTGTTTTTATAACATGGTATATGCAAACAGTAAATGCAAGAAAAGATGTAACTGAATATAATTCAGGATACGAATCTATATATAAAGAAAATACGATAAATGGAGTTGATTTAACAACTATTATTAATAGAGCAATTGATAATAATGAAAAATATTCTATAGAAAAAGATGAAAAAAATGTCTACATTGATGATGGAGAATACTATACAGAAATTTATGTTAAATTGGTTGAAGATGGTGAAATCTATCCAATGGAGGCAATTGAGCAAGTTGGAATTTCAGAATTTACACGATTATATGGGTCTTTGAATTTTGAATGTACAGCTACAGAATATCATGAAAATGGTAGAATTTCAAAATTGACTTTTGAAATATTAAATTAGTCTTTAATGTTTATATCTTTAAAAGGTATATAATTTTATAAAAAAACTAAGGAGGAGAAAAAGTATGGAGAATGCTTCAAAAGCTTTAATTATTGCTGGTGCAATATTATTGTCAATTTTAATTATAGCTCTTGGTATATTTATTTATAATCAAGCTAGAGGTGCTATAAACACAAACACATTAGATGCTCAAACAATTAGTGCATTTAATAGTCCAATTGATGAATATGAAGGATCAAGTTTAGGAAGTAATTTAAGATCATTAATAAGTACTTTAATTTCACAAGCTGGTACTTATGCTGGTTCTGCTGATTACTTACCAACTGTAGAATTAGTTGATAGTGTTACAGGAGTTGATAATCCTATAACAGCAACAGGTGGAGATGAAGCTGCTGAGGATAATACTGACTATCTTGAGAATTTAACTAATATAAGAAGTGCTTTAGTAAATTCACATTATTATACAGTTACAATAGCATATGGTGATTCAGGACTTATAAGTGATATTAATATTTATTACTTAGAAGACGATGTTCCTTAATCTTTGAAAAATATAGAAAAATGTTAATTTAGTGAGGAGGTATTATGGAAAATGCAACACATGCCTTATATATGGCAGCAGCGTTTCTAGTATTTATTAGTGCTTTTTCGTATTCATTATATATGGTAAATAAGCTAAATACTACAGCAAATACGCTTGTATATAGGCTTGACGAAACAAATTATTATGATTCGTTAGATTTAACAGAATTAATTGCTGATTCTGATAATACAACTAATAGTTATAAAATTGTTTCAATTGATTCCATAATACCTGTCCTTTATAAATACTATAGAGAAAGCTATACAGTAAGAATTTTAGATGAAGATGGAGAATTACTTCAATTATTTGATACAACAGTTGAAGGTGAAGTAATGACTGCTACTAATTTACTTTCATCTAGAAGAACAGATAGACAAAAAGCTTTGTTGTCTTTATATGGTGATTCTGACAAAGCTTGTTATATGTTTGGAGCTCCATGGCTTGGAAGTACAAATAAGGACACCAAAGAAAGAATTGATATGTACATATCAGGTGATTCTGGATACATAAATAATACTTGGGTAGATTATAGTGGAAATTATTTAAGACAATATGAAGATAGACAATTTCAAGAAATATTTTCAGAATATACTTATGAAGGTGATACAATAACTTCAGAAGATGGTGAAGAGACTTTAACTGGAACAAGACAAACATCAGCCAAAATTGTTATTACTTATCAATTACTACCATAAAATGAAAAAGAAAGGAAAAAGAGAAAATGAGTGATTCTTTAATTACAATTGTGGCAATTTTTTTAGCAGCAATTTTAATGTTCGTTTTTCCTCTAATGTCAATTGCAGAAAGAAGTGATGATATAGCAGAGCTTACAGCTCAAACTGCAGTTAGTGAATTTGTTGATACAACAAGATCAGCTGGAAAAATCACAATTAATGATTATTCAACAATGGTATCTGCTTTAGAGGCCACTGGTAATACTTTTGATATTGAAATTGAGGTAAAAGTTTTAGATGAAAATGTTGGTAAAAAATCTGCATGGACAAATGGAACTGTAATTGGTGAAAACATTTATTATTCTGTTTATACTTCACAGATTATGAATTATCTTGCTGATACATCTGGTAGTGATGCAGGAACATATTTGATGAAAGAGGGAGATATTATTTCTGTAAGCGCTAAAAATAGTAATCAAACTTTAGCTCAAACAATTAGAGGAATATTTTACTCAATAGCTGGAAATGGAAATTATCAAATAGCTGCTCAAGCATCTGGATTAGTTTCAGCAACTGGTTCAAATTAAAAGTATAGGGGAGATATACAAATAGAAGGGAAGTTAACAAATGAAATTACAACATTTGACTGTTATCTTCGCGATAATATTTTTGCCAATCATTTTAATAACTTCATATTTTATTCAGAGGCAAGTTGATACTATCAGCTTGCAGCTTTCTTATGATTCAAGTTTGTTAGATGCAACATATGATGCTATGACTGCTTTTGAAATCAATACTGCAAATGAAGATTTATCAACAGTATCGGATTCATTAAGAAGTATTATTGATGCTTCTACCAATATATTTTTAACGACTTTGTCAACAAACCTAGGATATTCAAATGCAAGTAAAAGTTTTATAGAACCATATATTCCCGCAATTTTATATACTTTATATGATGGATATTATATATATTCTCCAAGTAGTAGCCCAGTTGTTTGTACAGATATGTATGGTCAAACAGTTAGTACAGATAGTTATGGGGTATCATATAGCGGAGAAGTTAATGGAGTTGGAATATATAGTTTTAACCAGGATAGCATAGAATATTTAGAGGGGTCAACTGAAGCTATAAGTGGAGATCAAGTTGATTTTAATAATCTTCCTGAGGAACTTCAACCAGAATATGGTCAACTTTTGTATGAAAACAAAGATGGAACATATAGTACTGAATTACATAGTAATGGTTCTGATTCAGATACATTATATAAGCAATCTTATTTTTTAAAATCTTATGTTGCTTATACAGCAGAATATGATGGAAATTCAAATGGAAGAACTGTAAATGTAACAATAAATTATACTTTAGATAATTTTATTTCTATAACAGGTAATATTGGGGATGTATATTATACTAAATCAGGATATTTAATATCAAATGATTTAATAGAATATATAAGTGTAAATGGTACAAATATAAATTGGAATACTTATTCAGAAGAAGAAATAGTTAATTTAATTAATAGTGATGATAACACAGTAATTGTTTCTATAGATAATGGAGATGGAACTTTTACTAATATCTCAAATCAAGATTCAACTGATATGAGTAGTGCAGTTAGAGATGATGCAAGAGATGCAATTGAATATTATGCTAAAGCATATATGTTTTCTGGATGGGTATATGAAAACTTAAGTGAGCTTAGAGAAAGTGATATTATAAATAGTGGAATTAGTCTTATAATAGATGATACTATAGAAAATATTGATTATGGAGCTACAGAATTAGTATCTAGTTTGATATATGATTTTGAAGGTGATAATGATTTTATATTTTCTCAAACTCAAGATCCAGAAGATCAAGAATCAGATTTTTCTGTACATAAAAGAAATGTAATAAAAAATTCTATAAATTATAATTTGGCAGTAGCTATGGTAACATATTCACAAATGTCTATTTTAAGAGAATATGATGTGCCAGTATTTTCTGATACTGAATGGGACACAATTTTAAATAATGTTTCAATTGTAACATTTATGCAAGGATTTAATTGTGGATTAAAATATTATAATAATTATGCTATTGCAACTAGTGTTAATAATGAAATTACAGTTACATTAAATGAGATATATTATGTTCCAATTAAACATGAAGCTGATGCAATTCAAGAAGATGGTACTACGCTTCAAGTTTATACTGATATAACAGATAGTTATTATTTGGAGACAGCACATAGAATTGACTGTAATGAATTAGAAGACGAACAATATTATCTATCTTTTAAGTCTAAAGAAATAAAATATGATAATATGTATGATAGTGAATTATCTAGATATACATATGATCATAAGGCGTTATTAGATTATGATTGTATTGTTAATTCAAATTATAATATAACAGATGCTTCACGGAAATATTATAAGAGGAAATGGAATTTTAGATGATACAATTTTAAGTTTATCAGATAATAAAAAGCGTGCATATCGAGTTGCTGTTGGAAAAGAAAGAAATAATTTATATAAATCATTAGATTATGAAACAAATTATGGTTATTATATATATGAAGTAAATACAGATAGTAATAGTACTGTTACAGTTTCATCATTTAATGAAAGTTGTATTACACGAAATGTTTCAGAAGTGTACTCTGTTGAAGTTGTTTTAGAAAATGTATCAAATGATACTGTAAATGTATTTACAGATACTATGAATTTAACTATTGCTGGAAATACATATTCTACAATTATTCCAACTTCTTCTAGTTCAACAAGAACTATAACTTTTGAAGTTAGTGAACAAGCATTAAATTCTGGTACTAATATAGAAATTAGTTTTAATGGTAGTACTAGAGCAACTATAAGAGCAATAAAAATTTATTATAAATAAAAAGAAGAAAAATGGTTATTATATTCTTATGAAAAAATTTAAGAAGATAATTGCCATTTTTTGTTTATTAATTTTATATTGTTATTTTATTAATATTAGCAATTTTCCAAATTCAATCATAACATATAATGAGAATCTAAACACATATAAACTATGCCCATTTTTAAATTTGAAAGGAGAAACTTTAGTATCTTCTTCAAATAATTCTTTTGAATATGATCTATCTTTATCATTAGGAAATGTTAAGCTTAAAAATGTGAGTCTTACTGTATTAGAAAAGAAATATTTAGTACCAGTTGGCAAAACAGCTGGGATAAAGCTTTATATTGATGGAGTAATGATAGTAGGGTTTTCGGAAATAGAAAATATAGATGGAGAAATTGAATCTATAAATGATAATTCAAATTTAGAAGAAGGAGATAGAATAATAAAAATAAATGATAAAGAGATTAGTAATATTGAAGAATTAAGAGAAGAAATAAATTTAGTAAATGGTGAAACTCTAAAAATAACAGTAGAAAATATATCTGGAGAACTAAAAGAAGAAATTGTAAATCCAATTAAAACAGGAGAAAATGAATATAAACTAGGACTTTGGGTTAAAGAAGGTGCAACAGGAGTAGGAACAATTAGTTTTTATAATCCAGAAACCATGGAATTTGCAGCTCTTGGACATGGAATTGTTGATTCAGATACTGGTGAATTGCTATCAATTGAAAAAGGTGAGATAACAGAAACAAAGATTGTATCTTTAACTAAGGGAACTTCACGGAAGTCCAGGAGAATTAAAAGGTACTATAAATGATGATAAAATAATTGGAAATATTGTTCAAAATACAGAATTTGGACTCTATGGGAATTTAAATAATTTAGATTTATTAGATGTATCTGATAAAGAACCTATTGAAGTTGCTCTTCGTTCAGAAATAAAAGAAGGAGAAGCTTCTATTTTAGCATGTATTGACGGTGAAAATGTAAATGAATATTCTATTGAGATACAAAAAATATTTATAAATAATAATACTGATAATAAAAGTTTTGTAATAAAGGTAACAGATGAAGATCTTATTGAAAAAACAGGAGGAATAATTAGAGGATTATCTCGGAAGTCCTATTATACAAAATAATAAATTGGTTGGAGTTGTAACAAATGTGCTTGTACAAAATCCAGAAGTGGGGTATGGAGTTTTTGCTGACCTAATGCTTTCTTATATGCAGTAATATTTTATAATTTTATTTTTTGAATGCTAAAATATATTTTATATAGTATATTTAAATAATTAGTATATTGATAAAAATATATAAGAATTTTTCTAGACAAATTCTGCATATTGGTATAAAATGTGTAAAGTATAAAAGAAAATTAATTGGAGGTCTGTTATTGTGGATATAGAGATAAATAATCTTGATAATTATAAACATATTCACTTAATTGGAATTGGTGGAGTTAGTATGAGTGCTATAGCTGAAACTTTAAAATCGTGGGGATTTGAAGTTACAGGATCAGATTTAAATAGTAGTAGAATTACAGACAAACTAAATGAACATGGAATAAGGACTGTAATTGGACATAATTTAGAAGATTGTGAAAATGCAGATTTAGTTATATATAATGCTGCAATTCCAGAAGATGATCCTGAGATGTGTTTAGCTAAAGAAAAAAATATTCCAACAGTAGGAAGAGGAAAATTTGTTGGATTTTTAACGAGAAAATATAAAGAAGCAATTTGTATTTCTGGAACTCATGGTAAAACAACAACTACATCTATGTTATCTAGTTGCTTTTTAGAAGCAAAATTAGATCCATCAATTGAAGTTGGTGCATATTTAAATATAATAGATGGTAATTACCGCATTGGAAAAAGCGAATATTTTATATTAGAATCTTGTGAATATAAAGCAAACTTTTTAAATTTCTTTCCAAATACAGCTATAATTTTAAATATAGATAATGACCATTTAGATTTTTATAAAACTTTTGAAAATATAGTAAAGGCATTTCAAAAATTTGCAAGTTTAGTAGATGAAAATGGTTTACTTGTTGTAAATGGTGATGACAAAAATTGTTTAAGTTTAAAAGAATTTACAAAATCTAAATTTATAACTTATGGAATTGAAAATGATAATTGCAATTATGTTGCTAAAAATATAGAATTTGATGATAATGGATTTGCCAATTTTGATGTTTACAAAGATGGAGAGCTTTTTGAAAAAATAAAATTATCGGTTACAGGAAAACATAATATTTTAAATAGTTTAGCAACAATTGCTGTTTCAGATTATTATAAAATTTCTAAAAATGATATAAAAGAGGGATTAAAAAAATTCACAGGAGCATCAAGGAGACTAGAATATAAAGGTGAATTTGGAGATAATATAAAGGTGTTTGATGATTATGCTCATCATCCAACTGAAATTTTAGCGACATATTCTGCAGTAAAAAATAAAAAATATCATGAATCATGGGTTATTTTTCAGCCACATACATTTTCAAGGACAAAAACTCATTTAGATGCGTTTGCTGAAGTTTTAAGTAAATTCGATAATATTATACTTACAGATATTTATGCAGCAAGAGAAAAAGATGAAAAAATAGTTTCAAGTAAAGATTTAGTAGATAAAATAGAAAAACTTGGAAAAAAAGCAAAATATATATCAAAATTTGAAGATATTGTAACTGAAGTAAAGAAAAATGCTAAAAAAGATGATATTATTATAACTCTAGGTGCAGGAACAATTACTAATCTTGGATCAATGTTGGTTACAAAAAATAATTAAAAAATATGTAAAATTTTGAAGGAAAAAACTTTTTAATGGCGAATAATATAAATGTACATATATAAAATATGTATAAACAAAAAGAAAGAGGTGCAGAATAAAATGGAAATTACAGATGTACGTTTAAGAAAAGTAAATTCAGAGAACAGAATGAAAGCTGTTGCTTCAGTAACATTTGATAATGAATTTGTTATTCATGATATTAAAGTTATTGAAAGCCAAAATGGGTTATTTATGGCTATGCCAAGCAAGAAAACTCCAAACGGAGAATTCAAAGATATAGCTCATCCAATTAACAAAGAAACAAGAGAAAAAATTCAAACAGCTATTTTAGAAGCTTATGAAAATGCTGATGATAGCGAAGCAGCAGATAACACTGCAGAAGATGCTCAAGAATAATTTTTAATTGTAGTTAATGTAAGCAAGGGAACTATGAATTTATTCATAGTTCCTATGTTGTTTCAGGAGATATTTTTAAAAAAGTGTTGACTTTTAGCATGTTTGCTGATATAATCTTTCATGTTGTAGTTTAAGAATGTATATTTACTATAACAAAACCACATGTATATTTAGTTTTAGGCGTGTGCCTTAAAGAAGGTGGCTTAAAATGTTTAAATTAATCTAATAATTTATAAAAAATATGCAGAGGAAAAAACATTTATAAGGAGGAATTTAAAATGGCAGTAGTTGCAATGAAACAATTACTTGAAGCTGGTGTTCATTTTGGACATCAAACAAGAAGATGGGATCCTAAAATGGCTGAATATATATTTCAAGCTAGAAACGGAATTCACATTATCGATTTATCAAAAACATCAAAAAAATTAGACGAGGCATATAACTTCGTTAAAGAGCAAGTTGAAGAAGGAAAAACAGTACTTTTTGTTGGAACAAAGAAACAAGCTCAAGAATGTATTAAAGAGGCAGCACAAAAATGCAATATGTTCTATGTTGATCAAAGATGGTTAGGTGGTATGCTTACAAACTTTGATACAATTCAAAGTAGAGTTAAAAGATTAGAGGACTTAAATCAAATGGAAGAAGATGGAACATTTGATGTTTTACCTAAAAAAGAAGTTATTTTATTAAAAAAGGAAATGGACAAATTAGAAAGAAATCTTGGTGGAATCAAAGATATGAAAGAATTACCAGGAGTTGTATTTGTTGTTGATCCTAAAAAAGAAAGAATAGCTGTATTAGAAGCTAAAAAATTAGGAATTCCTGTTGTAGGATTAGTAGATACAAACTGCAATCCAGAAGATGTAGATTATGCTATTCCAGGAAATGATGATGCTATAAGAGCTGTTAAATTAATAGCTGATGTTATAGCTAATGCAGTTATAGAAGGAAAACAAGGTGTAGATGGAGAAGTAACTACAGAAGAAATGCCTGATTCAGAAGAAACAGCTGAAGAAGAAGCTAAATCTATTGAAGAAGTTGCTGCTTCAGAAGAATAAAAAAGTAGATATTAATTGTTAGAGTGAGAATTGAATAATTACTTTTATTTTTAGAAAATGGTTTATTATATTTTAAAATGAATAAAATAGTTTTAAAATTAATTCTCATGTAAAATAAAGTAAGGAGGAATTAATTATGATTAGTGCTGCTATGGTAAAAGAATTAAGAGAAAAAACAGGTGCTGGTATGATGGACTGTAAAAAAGTTTTAACAGAAACTGATGGTGATATGGAAAAAGCATCTGAATTGCTAAGAGAAAGAGGAATAGCTAAAGCTGCTAAAAAATCAGGAAGAGTAGCTGCAGAAGGATTAGTAGATAGTTATTTATCAGAAGATAAAAAAGTTGGAAGTATTGTTGAAATAAATAGTGAAACAGACTTTGTTGCAAAAAATGAAGAATTCAAAGCTTTTGTTAAAGATATTGCAAAAATAGTAGCTATAAAAAATCCATCTGACGTAGAATCTTTACTTAATGAAAAATATTTTGATACTGATAAAAAAGTATCAGAAGTTTTAACTGATAAAATTGCTACAATTGGTGAAAATTTATCAATTAGAAGATTCGTGAGATTTGAATCTAATGGTTTAGTAGAAAGTTATATTCATGGTGAAGGAAAAATTGCTGTATTAGTTGATTTTTCAAAAGGAAATGAAACTACAGCAAGAGATATGTGTATGCAAATAGCAGCTGCAAGACCTGAATATGTTAGTGAAAACGAAGTTCCAGAAGATGTTGTAAATAAAGAGATGGAAATTTTAAAAGCTCAAGCAATGAATGAAGGAAAACCAGCTGAAATAGCTGAAAAAATGGTTAAAGGTAGAATTGGAAAATTCTATTCAGAAATTTGTTTATTAGATCAAGCTTTTGTAAAAAATCCAGATCAAAAAGTTTCAGAAGTTTTAAAATCAAATGACTGTGAAATTGTTAGATTTGCAAGATTTGAAAAAGGTGAAGGAATTGAGAAAAAAGAAGAAAACTTTGCTGAAGAAGTTATGAAACAATTAAAATAAGAATATATATAGAAGTCTAAAATGAAATTTGTTTTAGGCTTCTATTTTTTTGTTTAAAAATATGGAATAAGTAAAAAATATCTGATATAATTTTATAAATTTAATTAAGAGGAAATTTTATGGATGAATTAAAAAGATTGAAAGTTGAAAATGAACTTGTTAAAGCAATTTTAACATTTCATGATTGTGATGATAAAGAAAAAAGAGAAAATTATGTTAGAGAATATTTTTTAGAATATTGTCAAAAGAATGATATAAATCAAGAAGAAGCTTTAGAGATGATTGAAAAAGCTTTGAAATTTAAAAGAGAAAATACAATTTTTAAATATGAACATTTTACTGATTTAAAATCTATAATTTATCCAAAAGATACAGATAATAAAGCTCATGTTAAAGATTTAGATGATGATGCCAGATAAGGAGGTTTTTATGAGATATCCAAAAAAAATAGAAAAAGGTGATATTATTGGAATTACTGCTCCATCATGTGGATTTACAGATGAAAATGATATTTTACGAATTAATAATTCTAAAAAGAAGTTAGAAGAACATGGATATAGAGTAATAGAAACATCAAATGTTAGAACAAATCAAAAAGGTAGAAGTTCAAGTAAAGAACAAAGAGCAGAAGAGTTTATGAGTCTTTGGAAAAATCCAAAAGTTAAGGCTATTATTTTAGCCAGTGGAGGAGATTTTCTATGTGAAATGTTAGATTGTTTAGATTTTGAAGAATTAAGAAAAACAGAACCAAAATGGATACAAGGTTATTCTGATTGTACAAATTTAACTTATATTTTTACTTTAAATTTAGATATTGCAACAATTTATGGACCAACATATAAGGCTTTTGGAATGAATGATTGGCATATAAGTTTAGATAATTCTATTAAATTAATTCAACAAGAAGAATTAACTCAAAATTCGTATGAAAAATATCAAGAATTTAAAGGTTTTAAAGAAAGTGATGAAAAAAATCCATATTTGGGTTATGAATTAACAAAAAATGTAAATTGGAAAAATTTAACAGGAGAAAAAAATGTAGATATTTCTGGAAGAGCAATAGGTGGATGTTTTGATGTTGTAAAAAATTTGATAGGAACAAAATATGACAAAGTAAAAGAATTTACAGAAAAATATAAAGAAGATGGAATGATTTGGTTTTTAGAAGTATTTGAAGCTAGTACTCCTAGTTTATTTTGTAATTTATGGCAAATGAAAAATGCAGGATATTTTAACAATTGTAATGGAATTATTTTTGGAAGACCATTAATGATAAGATGTGATTATGATATTTCTTATGAAGAAACTATAAAAGATGCTCTTGGTGATTTAAATATTCCTATTATAATTGATGCAGATATAGGTCATGTTCCTCCACAAATTCCAATTGTTACAGGATCATTTATTGAAATTAATTCTTCACAGGGAAAAGGATTTATAAAAAATTTTTTAAAATAAAAAAATATAAAAAGTTTAAAACTTAATTTTTGTATTGACTTTTTTGACTGTTTAGATATAATATATTTGAATTTTTAAAATTGATAAAGTGCTTTTTAAGGAGGAAAAATTAAAACATGGTTGATGTTGTTTTGGGCGGATTTTTAGGAGATGAAGGAAAAGGAAAGGTTATAGAATTTCTTTCAAAAGATGCAGATATAATTGTTAGATGTACAGGTGGAACAAATACTGGACATAATGTTAAATTAAATGATAAAAATTATAATTTTAGAATGATACCAACAGCAATTTTTAATCCAAATATAACAGTAGTAATTGCAAATGGTGTTGTTGTAAATCCAAAAGTTTTAGTAAATGAAATAAGAATTTTAAAAGAAAATGGAATTTCAGTAGACAATTTAAAAATAAGTGAGAAATCTCATATAATATTACCATATCACATTGAATTAGATAAGCTTTTAGAAGAAAATAGAGGAAATGACAAAATTGGTACAACACTTTGTGGCAATGGGCCTGCTTATTGCGATAAATATGAGCGTTCAGGAATTAGATTTCAAGATTTTATAAGTCCAAAATTTGGAAAATTATTAAAAAGAAATGTTACTGCTAAAAATAAAATTTTGGAAATCTATGGAAAAGAGCAAATTGATGTAGATAGTTTATATGAAGAATATAGCAAATATGCAGAAGAATTATCTGCTTATGTTTGTGATACAGTTAATTTTTTACAAGAAAGTTGTAAAAATGGAAAGAAAATAATTTGTGAAGGTTCACAAGCAGCTTTACTTGATATTGATTTTGGAAATTATCCATATGTAACTTCTTCTAGTTCTACAATTGGAGGAATTTTAAATGGAACTGGATTAAATCACAGACAAATAAATGAAGTGTATGGAGTTATAAAAGCTTATTCATCTAGAGATGGAGAAGGTCCTTTCTTAACAGAAATAGATGATGAAATAGGAGATAGAATAAGAGAATTAGGACATGAATTAGGTACTATTACTAAAAGACCTCGTAGATGTGGATGGCTTGATTTAAATGCTTTAAAATATGCAGTACAAATAAATGGAATAACAGCCCTAGCTATAAATCATTTAGATGTTATAGGAAAATTAGATAAAGTAAAATTATGTGTTGCGTATCAATATGATGGAAAAATTACTACAAAATATTCAAGTAATCCAACATATTTAGCTAAATGCACACCAGTATATGAAGAGTTTGATGGCAAATTTGATGATGTTTTAGAAGCTGATGCTAGAGAAGACTTATGTGAAAATACTCAAAAATATTTAGATAGAATTGAAGAAGTAGTTGGAGTTCCAATTAAATTTATTGGAATTGGATCTGAAAATGAGAATATATTATTCAAGTAATATTGACAATAATTGCTAATATTTGTATAATTAAAAAGTGATTTTATTATATTACAAAATTTGATTTTATTTAATATAGAATATAAAAATAGGAGAGATATACAAATGTCTAAAAGAAACAGCAGAATAGAAAAAAGTAGTGGAATTAAAGCTAGAGGAAAGGTTGGAATTGTATTAAAAATAATATTAATATTATTTTTAGCTATAATATTGGCAGCTGCTTGTTATTATTTAGTAGAGCTAAAAAAAGCTGATGGAGATACAACAAGAGCTGCAATAAATGTTTTGCAAAATGTTGCAAGTACAGTTGTTGATGAAGAACCCGTATATGTTTTGTTACTAGGATATAGTACAGATCAGGGACTAACTTTAACAGATACTATTATTCTAACGGGATATAATCCACAAACTCAAAAAGCTTTTATGGTTTCTATTCCAAGAGATACATTTGTTGGGAGTAGCTTAACTAGAGCAACTAGTTATGATAAAATAAATGCTTTATATAGTAATGAAGGAGCAGATGATACAGTAAATGCAGTTGAGGAAATTACTGGTGTTGATATAGATTATTATGTTACTGTAAATACAGATGCTTTAATTGAAATAGTTGATATTTTAGGTGGAGTAGAATTTTATGTTCCAATGGATATGAAATATGATGATAGATCTCAAAACTTACATATCAACCTAGAAGAAGGTCTTCAAACTTTAGATGGAAAACAAGCAGAAGGATTGCTTAGATTTAGACATAACAATAATGGTACTACATATGATTCAGAATATGGTGATAATGATTACGGAAGAATGCGTACACAAAGAGATTTTATAATGGCGGTTGCAGAACAAACAATAGCAGCAAATGATTTATCAAAATTAGAAGAAATTGTAGGAACTGTTTTTGATAATTTAGTAACAGATTGTCCAATGAGTGTTATATTATCATATTTAACATATGTATATGATTTTGATATGGATAATTTAGAAACAAATCAAGTTCCAGGAACTTCGGTATTGGCAAATGACCTTTGGGTATTTGAATATGATGAGGAAGAAACAGAAGAAATGATGCAAACTATTTTAGAACATTTTAATAGTGAAACTCCCAATGCAGAATTAATAGCTGCAGAAGAAGAGGAATTAAACTCTACAAACGAAGTATCAAATGATATTTATGATGAAAGCTCAGATGAAGATTTAAATGGTAATTCATATTAATATTGAAACTCTCTACTTTTAAGTAGGGGGTTTTTTGTTGATAGATAGCTTTTATTATTTATTATGTAATAATAAAATATTAATAAAAAATTAACATTCTAAAAGCCTTAAATTACAGCGTTTAAGGCTTTTCCTGAATTTGACAAATGGTCTTGGAGTGTAGTATAATTATATTCGCGAGGTAATATTTAATGTATTATAATTGGAAAACTATTGATATTGTTCATGTGGCCAATAAGAAAGATATTGGTAGAGTTTTTTAACTCCTAGCGCAGTTGAACAAGAATTAAATTAAAAAATAAAATTATATTAAAACCAATTACTACTATATTAAAGAAAAACCAATTATACCAAATTCTGTGTCAGCAGGACTTGATACAGTTGTTTTTAAACATAAGAAAAAGATTTTGATAAAAGATCAGAATAGAATCTTTATTGAAAGTATAAAAAGATTAGAAAAGATTGCACAAAAATTTACTCTAGTTTAGAAAGACTAATTCAGAAATGCAGATTTTGATAATTATCAAAGGCATTAAACTAAATAATTATAAATTGTGACAAAGAATAGGCTGTTTTAAACTTGAGAGTATTTTTTAAAATGTGTAATTTTATTTTTTAGTGATACTTATAAAAAGTATCCAAGGAGGAAATATGGAAGAAGATAAAAAAGGTGATATTAGTAAGCCTAGATTTTCAGTTATAATATGTACTTATAATCTAGAAAAAATTGTAAAAGTTTCTATGGAAAGCGTTTTAACACAAAGATTTAAAGATTTTGAATTAATTGTTGTAGATGATTGCTCAACAGATAAGACTTATCAAGTATTAAAAAAATATGAAGAAAAAGATAATAGAGTTAAAGTATTAAAAAATGATGTTAACTCAGGACCAAGTATTTCAAGAAATAGGGCTGTAGATATTGCTAAAGGTGAATATATTGTATACTTAGATGGTGATGATACATTATATGACAGAAATACATTAGGAAAAATTGATAAAACAATAGGAAAAGAAGATTATGATATAGTTTATTTTGGAGTCCAATATGTTGGTGGAAGTAATAAAGCTTATATTCCAAATGCTGAAAACTCAACTCAAAAAGCTCGTATTGTTTGTGATATGCACTTCCCAGTTGCTAGTAAAGTATGGAGAAGAGAATTTTTACTTGAAAATGATATAAAATTTATTGGTGGTATGTACTATGAGGATATGGTTTATTCTATAAAAGCTGCAATAAAATCTAAAAAGTTAAGTTATGGTGAATACCCAATATATGTATATTACAGAAATAGGGAAGGAAGTATAATGTCTACACCTAATATGAAAAGATGTAAAGACATGTACTTGGTGATGTATTATTTGATGGAATTATATGAGGAAACACCTGATAATTTAAAACCTTATTTATTAAGTTTTATAAAAAATGAAACATTAAGTATTCCGATGAGATTAGATGCAATTTTAAAAGCTATGGTTGATGATACATTTTCTCCAGTAATTCCAAAGAGAAATTATGTGTTTACAGAAGCTGAACCAACTGTTTTAGAAAAAACAGAAGAAGTTTCAAATCCAAAAGTTATTCCAATTGATATGAGTAAAATGGAAAATTTAGATAATAAATTAGTTTCTGGTGGAGCCCAAATAGTTAAAGAAGAGCCAAAGATTGCGGCATCAGATATGGATAATTCAAAAATTTTAAAATTTGATAAGTAAGGAAAAATAAAATGAAAACAAAAATTTATTTAGTCAGACATACTCAGACTACCGGAAATGTAGAAAAACGTTTAACTGGTAGAACTGATTTTGAAGTAACACCAGATGGACAAAAATATATAGAAAAATTAACTAACAGATTAAAGAATATAAAATTTGATAAGGCATATTCTAGTACATCTGAAAGAGCAATTAAAACTATTGAACCTTTAGCTAATTTACAAGGTCTAGAGATTGAAAAAACAGATGAGTTATGTGAAATGAATTTTGGAATTTATGATGGCTGGAAATGGGAAGATGTAAATAAAATAAATCCAAAAATAAAACAAACTCAAGATGAGATAAATGAAATTGCAGGAATTCCTGAGCAGGAATCAACTGAAGATGTTGCAAATAGGATGTATCAATATATAAGAGCAGTTGCAATAAATAATCAAGGAAAAGTGATTTTAATGGCTTCACATGGAGTCGCTATTGAAGCTTTTATTAGAAAAGTAAAACATGAGAAATTTATTGATAATAAAGAAGCAAATAGCCAAAAAAATACAGCTGTAAATATTGTAGAATATGATAATCAAAAAGATAAGTTTGAAGTTATTTTATTAAATGATTTAAGTCATTTAAAAGATTAAAATATATAAGAAAGATAAATGGTTTTGTAATAATGGAAAAATTAAAAATTTGTCTTATTATGCCAAATGTACTTCCTGTGCCTGCTACAAAAGGTGGAGCAACAGAAATGCTTATGACAAATCTTTTGAAAGAAAATGAGAAGAGTGGTCTTATTGATTTTACATGCGTTAGCGTTTATGAGGAAGAAGCAGAAAAATTAAGTAGAAATTATAAGTATACTAAATTTATTTATATTAATCAAAAAAGAGAAAATTTAGATTTGAAATTTGAAACAGGAGATTCTTTTTTCATTCCATATATGGATGAATTCTATGAAAAAATTAAAAATGAAGATTTTGATTTTATAGTAATAGAAGGTGGAGATGTTTCAGGTTATAAATATATTTTAGATAAATTTCCTAAAGAGAAACGTATAGTTCATATACATGGAAATCCATTTGGCGATAATAAAATTAATAATGAAGTATATCATAAATTTTTAGGAATAAGTAAATTTACATGTAAATTAATTTCAAGCGATGGAAATATACCTCCAGAAAAAGTGGAGTTGCTTTATAATGCTATTAATACAAGTGATTTTGATAAAACTATTTCAGAAGAAGAAAAAGATGAAATTAGAAAAAAATATGGCATTGGAAAAAATGATAATGTAATTATTTTCTTTGGAAGAACAATACCAGAAAAAGGAATAAAAGAATTAATAACAGCTTTTAAGAAAATAAAAAATTTAGATAACAGCAAACTTTTAATAGTTGGATGTGCTAATTATGGAGAAAGAGTGAAAACACCATTTGATTATGAGTTAGAAAAATTAGCTGAATCAATTCAAGATAAAATAAAATTTACAGGTTATATTAATAATAATGAATTATATAAAGTACATAATATTTCTGATATTGCAGTAATACCATCTATGTGGGAAGAATTATTTGGACTAGTTGTTGTTGAAGCAATGAGTAGTGGACTTCCTTTGATTGTAACAAACTCTGGTGGTATTCCAGAAATTGTAGATAATGAATGTGCATATATAATTGATAAAGATGAAAAATTAATTGATAATATGGCTGAAAAATTAGATTATTTAATTGAGCATCCTGAAATTAGAGAAAAAATGGGAAAACATGCTAAAATAAGAGCTAAAAAATTTGATATGAAAGAATATTTAATTAATTTTAACAATGTAATGAATAAAATAAAAAATGAGAAAAAATAAAATTTAATGTAAAAAAATCCTAGATGAATTTTCTAGGATTTTTTTGTGAACTTTTTGTAAATTTTTTAAATAAAAAGTATTGTTTTTTTGGAAAAAATATAGTATAATAGCACTGTAAATTAGAGAAGAAAGGCGATTTATATCATGAAAAATTTTATGAAAGATATTAAATTAAATATGATGATTTATAGTAGTAGTGATAATAGTGATTATGTCGCCAGTATACCTATGTCTAATTTGCATGCCAAAAAAAGGAGATTAAGAGGGGATTAAAGGATAAACCTATATCAAGCTATAGTTTTATTATAAATGAAAAAATGCCTAATTAATTTGCTTGTTTTGATGCATGCAATTAATTAGGCATTTTTTTGTTGCCCAAAAATCTATTTTTGGCAAAAAATAGAAATCTGAAAAAAAGGAGGAAAAACACATGAAAAAAGCTGGAATAATGACTTTATATTGTAATAATAATTATGGAAACAAATTACAAAACTATGCAGTACAAGAAATTTTAAAGGATTTTGGAATGAATCCGGAAACTATAATGATAATAACAAAAGATGATCACAACTTAAAAAACGATATGAAATGTAGTGAAAATAAACTAGAACATTTTAGAGAATTTAATAAAAATATAAAGTATTTTAAAGATATACTTTATATAGATAAAGATACAGAAGCTGGATTTGGAAGTGATTTAGATTGTTTTGTTATAGGAAGCGATCAAGTGTGGAATTATACTTTTTGGGATGTTTTTTCTCCGAAAATCTTTGCTTCATTTGCAAATGAAAATCAAAAGAAAATAGCATTTTCTGCTAGTGTTGGAGTTTCAGAATCACCAGAAAAAGATTCTGAAGAATATAAAATTTTTAAAGATAATCTAAAAAATATGGATTTTATTTCAGTTAGAGAAGATGCTGGAAAAAACATAGTAGAAGGAATTTCAGGAAGAGATGATATAAAAGTTTTATTAGATCCAACAATGCTTTTAAACAAAAATGAATGGGAAAAAGTAATGAAAAAACCAGAAAATTTGAAAACAGATAAATTTATAGTTAAATCATTTTTAGGAAATGTTGATAGTAATACAGAAGATGAAATAGAAAAATACGCAAAAGAAAATGATTGTGAAATAATAGACATCTCAGATAAAAATAGCCCATATTTTGATATGGGACCAGCTGAGTTTATATATTTAGAAAAAAATGCAAAGATGGTTGTAACAGATTCTTTTCATTCATGTGTATTTGCAATACTTTTTGCAACTCCATTTATTGTATTTAAAAGAGAAGATAGATTAACATCTATGTATTCTAGAATTGAAACTTTACTTAAAACTTTTGAATTAGAATATAGAATGTTTAATGGAAAGATTACAGATGAAATGAAAAGCGATGATTATAGCAAAGTTTATAAAATACTAGATTATAAAAGAAATGATTGCATGGATTATTTAAGTAGAGCTTTTGCATAAAAAATAATAAATATAGAATATTTACTATTTTAATAGTAAGATATTCTATATTTTTATATAAGAGGTTAAGTAATGAAAATTATAGAAAAAGAAAATTGTACACGGATGCGCAGCATGTAAAAATATTTGTCCAAAGAATGCAATTTCAATGACTTTAGAAAAAGATGGATTTAAATATCCACATATTGATAATAAAAAATGCATAGAATGTGGACTTTGCAAAAAAGTTTGTCCAGTTTTAAATCCTAAAAAAGAGGAAAAAGAATTGCCTGATACTTATGCATGCATGAATAAAAATGAAAAAATTAGAATGGAAAGCTCATCAGGAGGAGTATTTTCTCTTTTTGCTGAATATATTTTAAATAAAAAAGGAATTATTTATGGAGCAGCTTTTAATGAAAAATTAGAAGTTCAACATATAAAAGTAGATAATGAGAAAGATTTAAAATATTTAAGAGGTTCAAAGTATTTGCAAAGTGATATAGGTGTAACTTTTAAAGAAACTAAAAAATATTTAGATGAAGGAAAATTTATATTTTTTACTGGTACGCCATGTCAAATTGAAGGATTAAAAAGTTTTTTAAGAAGAGATTATGCTAATTTGATTTGTGGTGATTTAATTTGCCATGGGGTTCCTTCAAAAAATATATTTGATGAATATATTCAAAAATTCAATGAACCTGTAAAAAACATATATTTTAGGAATAAAGAAAATAAAGGCTGGAATAAATATCAAGTTTTAATTAATACTAATAGTAAAAAGATTTATTCTGATCATGATAAAAATGAATTTATGAATAAATTTTTAAGTGATGAATATTTAAGAGAATCTTGTTATAATTGTAAATTTAAGAAAAAACATAGAATATCAGATGTCACTTTTGCAGATTTTTGGGGAATAAATAAAGTTGCACCTGAAATGAATGATGAAAAAGGGACTTCTCTTATTTTTATAAATTCTTTAAAAGGAAAAGAAATCTTTGAATCAATAAAAGAAAATTTAATATATAAAAAAGTAGATTTTTACCAATCTATTAAATATAATCAAAGTATGATAAAATCTAGCCCAAAACATATTTAATTTTGATAAAAAATATAAAAAACTCGATATGAAATATTAGTTTTCTATTGAGTTTTTTTTACTTTATTGATAGAATATTTGTGAATACTTAAGAAGGAATTAAAAAATATGAAACTAAAGATTATAAAAGGATTAAATAATATTGGTAAACAAATTTTACAAATTAGTACATCTAGAACTAAGATTGCAGTTAGTTTTGGTGAAGATAAAGGAACAGCTGAAATATCAGAAAAGGTAAATCCAACAATAGAAGGACTTACATATGGAGAGCCATCTTATGATGCTATTTTTATATTTAGAAATCCTGAAAATTGTAATCTAGTTGATTATGCATTAGATAGTATTCCAATATATTTAGAGAAAAAGATAAAATCAGCATATAAAGTATATAATGATTTTATGAATATAAAAACAAAAGAAAATATTAGAGATATATTAAATTCACAGCCATTAATGATAAAGGATATAAAATTAACATATTATTTAGTAGATGGATCAAATGCTAATACTTCTATACTTGTATTAGAAGCTTATGGAAAAAAAGTGTTAATTTCTGGTGATTTTAAAAATTTTGATTTGAATTTTGGAAGTAAAAAGCTTAATGAAATTATTTATGAGATAGGCAAAGTGGATTATTGGTTTATAGATGGAAAACATTTTGGTAAAATTGGTCCAGAATATTTATCAGAACAGGATAGTTTCAAAAAAATTAAAAATATAATGAAATTTTATAAACAAGTATTTTTTATTCAATCTGAAAATGATTTGGCAATAACAAAGAAAATTTATGAAGTTGCATTAAAAACAAATAAAATCTTTATAGAAGATACATTTTTATCAAATATGACTACAACTCTTACTGGTAGCGCTCCTAACCCTGTTACAAGTAAAAAAGTATATACATATACCCCATTAGTTTTAGATAATAAAGATTTTGAATTTAAGAAAAAATATGTAACACATTTTTATATACATAATGCTAATAATAAAATGAAAAAAGAAAAATATGTTATGAATATTAATACAAATATGTACCAAGATATTCAAGTATTAAAAAAAGAAGATGTGATTTATGATGCTTGTTTAATATTAACAATTAATAAACAAAATATAAAGATTGATAGCCAGTTAGAAGAATTTTTAAATTTGATGAAAGATTTTGATATGGATTACTATGAATTATATATAATAGGATCTGTAGATTATAATTTAATTAATAAAATAATTTCAAGTATTGAACCACAAAACATTATACCTCTTAATTTTAAGCCTATTGATACTGTTAAAATTAATAAAATTAGAAATCTTAAAGAAGAAGAGGAAATAGAAATATAAAAGCTATTTTTAAAGGGCAGATTTTACTGCCCTTTTTGTGATATTTTTAAGCTTGTTCTCCTGGCATAATATAAGCAATCACACCATAAATTAAAGCTCCAATTATAGCTGCAAACCATGTTATAGAATATCCAGCTACAAAGAATTGAGTTGCATATAAAGTAATAACTGCTAAAATAAATCCAACAAAACCTTTACCAAATGCTACAGCTTGAAGTCCAGTAATTTTAACTATTATATAATCCATTACAGTTAAAACTATTGCAGCTAAAGCTAAAGCCCAAATATTACTGATGGAGAAATTTGGTGTGAAAAATGCTGTAATTCCTAAAATAATAGCAGCTACAATAAATCTTCCAACAATTTGTCCAAAAGTTCCCATTGTATTACTATTATCTTGGGTATTAGAATTATTTGTGCTCATTTTAAACTCCTTTCTAGAATTTAGAGGTAAGAATAGAAGTTAGAGAAACTATTAATAAATTTTATTTCCCACCACTAAAACCTAGTTAATAAATTTAATAGTTATATAATTTTAGAAATAAAAAATGTTGTTATTTTAAGTAATTCTAAAATAAAATCTAACTTCTAATATGTATATTTTTAATTTTTTTTGCAGAAAATATACACGAAAATTATAGTAAAAATGTAAAAGGAGAGAAAATGTTATTAATTTTTCTTAGAGCAATTATTTTATACACTTTAGTTTTACTAGTAATGAGATGTATGGGAAAAAGAGAAATAGGACAACTTCAACCATTTGAGCTTGCAATTTCAATTATGATAGCTGATTTAGCAATAATTCCTATGTCAGAATTAGGTACACCCATTTTTTATGGAGTTGTCCCAATTTTAGCTTTACTTGTTATGCATATTCTAATTTCATATATTAATTTAAAAAGTATAAAATTTAGAGAGTTTATTTGTGGTAAGCCGTCAATTTTAGTATACAGAGGTAAGATTGATGAAAAAGTCATGAAAAAGGAAAATTTTACAATTAATGAATTACAGGAAAGGTTAAGAGGAAATAATATTTTTGATTTAGGAGATGTTGAATATGCTATATTAGAAACTAGTCGGACAAATTACAGTTATTCCTAAACCAGATAAAAGAGGTGTAACATTAGAAGATATGAATATTAAGGGAGAATATTCAGGTTTACCTTATGATTTAGTAATAGACGGAATTATCCAAGAAGATAATTTGCATAAAATTTCAAAAGATAAAGAATGGTTAAAAAAACAAGTAAAAAAATTTAATATGAAGCCAGAAGAAGCATTGGTAGTTACTATTAATGGAAAGGGAGAAATTTTTTGTCAAAGGAAGGAGTCTAAATGAAAAAAATAAGACCAATTTTCCTTATATTAATTATAATTATTTTGGTAATTTTTTTAGATTTTATAACAGTAAATAATACTAAAAATACAGTTGATTTTTTTAATTCGGAATTGGATAATATTGATAATATACTTTTAAAAGGAAAAATGCCTATTGATAAGATTAATGAATTAGTAGATGAATGGGAAAAAAGAAGTAGATTAATGGCTTATTATTTAGAACATGATGAAATAGAAAAAATTGGAAATAATATTAGTTTAATTCAAAAACAGATAGAGATAGAAGATGTAGATGATGCTAGACAATCAATTGCTGAAACTAAATTCTTATTTAAGCATATAGAAGAAAAACAAATTTTAAATATTGAAAATTTCTTTTAAAAAATATAAATAGTACTTGTTTTTTTATAAGATGTGTAATATAATCGTAACGAAAATGTAATATAGAAAGGTTGGAAAATGATGTTTGGACAAGATATAGGTATTGATTTAGGAACTGCAACAGTAATTGCTTATGTTAAAGGAAAAGGAATTGTTTTAAGAGAGCCTTCAGTTGTTGCTGTGAATAATATTAGTGGAGAAGTTGTAGCAATTGGACATGAAGCTAGACGTATGCTTGGAAGAACACCACGGAAATATTGTAGCAACAAGACCTTTAAGAGATGGAGTTATTTCAGATTATACAGTAACTGAAAAAATGCTTAAATATTTTATAAATAAGGTTGGTGGAAAATTTTTATTTTCACCTAGAATTATGATTTGTATTCCATCTATAGTTACAGAAGTTGAGAAAAAAGCAGTTATTGATGCTGCTTCAAATGCAGGCGCAAGAAAAGTATATTTAATAGAAGAGCCTATTGCTGCTGCAATTGGAGCTGGAATAGATATATCTAAGCCATGTGGAAATATGATTGTAGATATTGGTGGAGGAACAACAGATATTGCAGTTATCTCACTTGGAGGATCAGTTGTTAGTACATCAATAAAAGTTGCAGGAGATAAATTTGATGAATATATTGTAAAATATGTTAAGAAAAAACATAATGTTATTATTGGAGAAAGAACAGCAGAAGAATTAAAAGTTGGTATTGGATGTGTATATCCTAAAATTCAAGATATGGAAATGGATGTTAGACGGAAGAGATTTAAGTACAGGACTTCCAAAAACAATAACTTTATATTCTAGTGAAATTATGGAAGCTTTAGAAGAACCTGCAATGATGATTGTAGATAGTGTTCATTCAGTTTTAGAAAGAACACCACCAGAACTTGCTGCAGATATTAGTGATAAAGGAATATACATGACTGGTGGAGGTTGTTTAATAGATGGTTTAGATAAGCTTCTACAAGAAAAAACAGGAATAAATGTAATGATTGCAGAAGATGCAATTTCATGTGTAGCAATAGGAACAGGAAAAGCTTTAGATAGTTTAGATGTTATGGACAGAGTTAGTAGAAAAGGATAAAATAGGTTTAAAAGCATAGTTTTACACTATGCTTTTTTTAATCTTTATAATTATATTGATAATTATTTTTTTATATGATATAAATTATTATATTTATAAAATTTAATCAAAAGAAAAAGAAAGGATAATTTATATGGAAAATATTTATCCTAAAGCATATAAAGAAATAATTGAAATATTAAATTTTGTACCTGAAGAGAGCATAAATAAAATCCCTAAATCAGTACTTGATACTTTTAAAACCAAAATGGATATTAATTATAATTTTACTATTGATTTAAATAAAAAAATAGATGAACTTGAATTATTAGATGAAACAAAAGCAATATTAGCTAATATTTTTTTAGATTATTGGGCAACACCATCTCAAAAGGAAAAGATAAATAATATAAATAATTATGCTAGGAAAGAATTAAATGAATATAAAGAATCAAAATATTCTAAAGAAGACATATTTAAAAATGATAAGATAAAAAATGTGGAGAAACATATAGATTTACCAATTGAAAATGAAAAAGAAAAATTTTATACAAGAATATTAAAATTAATAAAAAAATTTTTACATAAAATAGATAGAGGTAGCAAATGAGTGATAATACTTTTAATAAAACAGAAAAAACGACAACAAGAGAGCAATTAAAAGAGAAACAAAAACTATATTCTGAAATATTAAAAAAATTTAGTATAGAATCTATAAAAAAAGCCCTTGAGATTATAGAAGAAAGAAGAAAAAAAGCTATACATGATATAAAAGATCAAGAAAATGATTTAGAGGGTGTAGATGAAGAAGTTAAACAAATATTTGAACTAATGGAAAAATATAAAAAAGATATAAAACAAATATTTATTAGTAATGGAGAAACAATTGCTCATATAACAGAAAATTCACCAGATAAAATGATTGGTGGAAAAATAATAAGATCTGTAAATAGACTAAATAATTATGAAACTCAAAGAGGAAATTGGGTATTTGCATCTTCTAGTCCATTAGATGGAAAAAATTTGTATATGGCTAGAAATAAGTCAGGAATGGTTTCGATTTTTTCAGACTTATGTATTTATGGTGATGATAATATGCAAATTCAGCAAGATGATAAAGGAGATAATAGAGTATTATTAAGAAGACCTAATTATATTTATCAAATTAATCCAGAAGATTTTACTCCTGTTGTAAATTTAACAATAGATGAAAATAATAATCCTTTTTTCGAATTTTCTGAAGAATGGACATGTGATCATGATATAGATATAAGTGATAAAAAAACAGTTTTAAATATACAAAAAATTACAGATATTACTGAATTAATAAGAAATTTTCAAATATTATGTGATGTAAATAGCACTAGTAAAGCTATTGAAATAAGAAAATGTTCTACAAAAAGAGAAGCTATACAGATGCTAATTTCAGCTGTAAAAGACGGGAGTTTAAGATATATAAATAAAGAAGCTGGTATAAATATTAGCCAATATATTAATAGTCCAGAATTAGAAAATCTTATTGGAAAAATTTCATTAGATGTTTCTATTCAAAAGAAGGATAATGCAAGAGAAAGAGTAAAAATAGATGAGCAAGAATTAAAAGAAAAAGATGAATTATCAAAAAATATAAATAATTTAGAATAAAAAAATAAACAAGTTATTTTGATTAAATGACTTGTTTATTTTTTGGCTGGTGTTTCTTTCCAACGTAAAACTTTTATTGATTGATATTTATTTAAAATTTTCATATATTTTTGATATTCTTCTGAGGTGAAATTTTTTCATAACGTTGTGCAAATGCATATAATTTATCTAAAGTGTCATTTGCTTTGATAAAAGTCCAAAAGTCAGTAACTTTCATACCAGCCATTTTTATCTGATAAACAGCTATGAAAAGCAAAACTAATATTACAAAACCCATTATAAATATTATTGCTAAAAATTCCACTTTTAAATCCTCTTTCTTTTGTTTCTAAAATTTTACATTTAAAATTATAGCATATAGTTATTTTTTGTTCAATAGTTTTTCAAAATTGATTGACAATATAATCTTTGAAATGATAATATATGTTAAGAAAAAATTTTTGGAGGAAGTTTAAAATGAAATATAAGAGAATTTTGCTAAAAGTCAGTGGAGGAGCTTTATCTGGAGATAAAGATTTTGGATTTGATAAAGCTTCATTAGACAGAATTACAGATGAAATTATAAAAGCAAGTAAAGCAGGAATTGAAGTAGCAGTTTTAGTTGGACGGAGGTAATATTTTTAGAGGAAAAACAGCAGATGATTGGAATATTGAAAGAGCTGAAGCAGATAATATAGGAATGATGGCAACTGTAATTAATAGTTTAATCTTAAGAGGAGCTTTAGTTTCAAAAGGAGCACATGACTTAAGAGTTATGACACCAATCCCAATGGATACAATAGCAGAACCGTATATCAGACTACGTGCACTTCGTCATTTAGAAAAAGGAAAAATAATTGTTTTAGGTGGAGGAATTGGAGAACCATTTGTAACTACAGATTATGCATCACTTCAAAGAGCTATTGAAATAAGAGCAGATGTAGTTTTAATGGCAAAACAAGGAACAGATGGAGTTTATACAGATAATCCAAATGAAAATCCAGATTGTAAACGTTATAAATCTTTGACTTATGATGAAGCTATTTCAAAAGATTTGAAAGTAGTTGATGGTTCTGCTTTTATTTTAGCAAAAGAATATAAAATGCCAATGTATATATTTGATTTTAATCAAAAAAATTCAATTTTAGATATATGTGAAGGTAAAAATATTGGAACATATGTAGGAAATGATTGTGAAATAGAAATGTATTAAAATAAAAAAGAAAAGTCTTTTCGTGAGACTTTTCTTTTTTTATTTTTTGTGATATAAAAAGTTTAATTATAATAGAAAGAGGGTATAAATATGGCAGATAGAGAAAAATATGATATAAAAATATCTGATATGATGAAAATGCAAATGGAATTATGGGAATTAAATAAAGATAATTGGTCTCCAATGGAAGCAAAATATGGTAGAAATTTTTTATTATGGATGATAGAAGAAATGGGAGAAGTTATATCTATCATAAAGAAAAAAGGCGATAAAGAAATAATGGAGAATAAAGAAGTTAGAAAAGATTTTGTCGAAGAAATGAGTGATGTATTAATGTATTATAATGAAACTCTATTAAGATATAATATTTCAGCTGATAAAATATCAAAAGCATATATAGAAAAACATAATAAAAATATGAAAAGAAATTATAAAGAAGATTGGAAGAAAAAATAATAAATTATCTGGAGGAAAAATGAAGAAATTTAATGTAATATTAGTATATGATAAAGAAGAAAGTAATATTTTAATGTGCAAAAGAGAAAAAGAACCATATAAAGGAAAATTCAATTTAGTTGGTGGTAAGCTTGAGAAAGATGAAGATGAATTACATGCTGCATACAGAGAATTACAAGAAGAAACAGGAATAAATAAAAATGATATTATATTAACTAATATTATGAATTTTCAATACAAAATGTTAGATATGGAATTAGAAGTTTATGTAGGAAAACTAAATAAAGATGTTACATTAATAGAAGAGCTAAATAAACTATATTGGATAGATAAAAATGAAAACTTTTTTGATATTGATAAATTTGCAGGAGAAGGAAATATAGGTCATATGGTTAAACAAGTAGAAATCTATAAAGACAGATTGTTTTTTTAATAAAAATAGAAAGAAGAGGAATAAAAATGTCTGATATGATAAAACCGGAAAGATTAAAAAAAGGTGATAAAGTTGCTGTAGTTAGTTTATCTGATGGAATGATTGGGGAAAAGCAGTATATACATAAATACGAGTTGGGTAAAAAAAAGACTTGAAGAAAAATTTGGTTTAGAGGTTATTGCAATGCCTAATTCATTAAAAGGAACAGAATATTTATATAATCATCCTGAAAAAAGAGCAGAAGATTTTATGAATGCTTTTAAAGATAAAAGTATAAAAGCAATTATAAGTGCAATTGGCGGAGAAGATACAATTAGATTATTACCATTTATCGATTATAATATTATTAGAAAAAATCCTAAAATTTTTATGGGCTTTTCAGATACTACTGCAAATCATTTTATGATGTATAAGGCAGGTGTTGTATCATATTATGGACCAGCATTATTATCTGATTTTGCAGAATATGGTGATATGTATGAATATACAGAAAATGCAATTAAAAATTTATTATTTGATGCTAAAGAAAATTTTAAAATAGAAAAATGTGATTATTGGACTAATGAAGATGGGGAAGAATGGTGGAATGGAGAAAATATAAATAAAACAAAAACAAGAATAAAAGATGAAAAAGGATATGAAGTAATTCAAGGAGAAGGAAAAATTAGAGGAAAATTGTTAGGTGGATGTTTAGATGCATTTCCATTATATATCGGAACTGAAGTATGGCCAAAATTAGAAGAGTGGAAAGATAAAATAATATTTTTAGAAACATGCGAAAATATGCCAGAACCATATCTTGTTGGATATTATTTAAGAAATCTTGGAGCACAAGGAATTTTTTCAGTAGCAAAAGGAATTATAGTTGGAAAACCAAGAAAAGAAAAATATTATGAAGAATATAAAAATGTTTTTAAATCAATATTAAAAGAATTTAATAGAGAAGATATGCCAGTATTATATAATGCAAACTTTGGGCATACAGCACCTAGAGGAATAATACCATATGGAATAGAATGTGAATTAGATGTAGGTAATAAAGAGATAACTTTATTAGAAGCATTAGTAAAATAATATTTTGTATATAAAGGCTAAGTTCTAATTAACCTTTTAGTCGAATACACTTTAGAAGAAAATGTATTTGGCTAGGAGGTTTTTTCTTTATGAAAGGAACATCTATTGAAGAACGTGCAGTTAATTTAGCACATTATATAATAGATTCAAAAGATACAGTAAGAGGAGCTGCTGCAAAATTTGGAGTAAGTAAAAGTACAGTAC
The DNA here is from genome assembly GCA_944391975.1 of uncultured Clostridia bacterium. GTDB lineage: Bacteria > Bacillota > Clostridia > TANB77 > CAG-508 > Scatovivens. The sequence continues at coordinate 1,401 of CALXVK010000002.1, read as the reverse complement.
ATAAAGATGTAAGTCAAAGATTGGTAAATATTAATTATGCATTAGCTTTAGAAGTAAGAAAAATTTTAGATGAAAATAAAGCTGAAAGGCACTTAAGAGGCGGTATGGCTACAAAATTAAAATATAAAAAAGAGAAATGTAACAAAAAAGAAAAAGATTTGTAACACAAAAGAAAAGAAGAGATAAATAAAACTCACAATAATTGATATTACTGAGATATAGACGTTTTTAGACAAAATTAGCATTTTGACAATCCAAACCTGCTGTGCTATATTTCTAAATGTAGAAATTAGATTTTTCTTGTTTCTATAATATATTTTTTGTTGATTAAACAAAAAATAAAATTATAGGTAAGTAGGTGATTATATTTTGGGAATTTACAAATCAGAAATTGTTAATTTAAGAAAAAATATAGGAGATAATATTGGTCAAAGAATAATTATTAAAGAGTCACCTGGTAAAAGGAGTAAACCTCTTGAAAAATCAGCAATAATCGAAAATACATATAAAGATTATTTTAGAGTTAAATTTGAAGAAGCTGATAGAGTAGGTTCTTATAATTATACAGATTTATTTACAAGACAAATTGAAGTAAAAATTGATAATGGTAATGGTTTTGAACCATTGATTGAACCACAAATTGAAATAAAAAGAAGAAAAACAGCTGTATAAAATTAAAAAAATGGAATTATTTAAAAAATCCTCCATATAAATGTAGTAAAAGCATTTAAGGAGGATTTTTTTTATGGAGACTATAGATGTAAATAAAAAAATTTTAAGTAATAGTAAAGAATTAGAACTTACTAATGAAGTTATTGTTCCAGATATAAAGCCAGATATAGTAAATGTTATTGATACAAATGGGTTTGCATATATTAACAAACAAGAAATTTCAAATGGTAGTTTTAAATTAGATGGAAATACTCAAATTACAATTATTTATTTATCAAGTGAAGGAGATACAAGAAGTATTACAACAAATTTAGAATTTAATTTTAAACAAGAAAGTACAGAAATAAAAGAAAATTGTTTAATTAGATATGATACTCAAATTTTGGAAATGAGTTCCAAAATGTTAAATGAAAGAAAAATTGTTGTAGATTTAAAACTTAAAATAAAATATAAAATTTATGAAAAAAATGAAGTTAAATTTTACAATGAATTTGAAAATATTGAAGAACTTCAAAAACAAGAAGAAGTTTTAAATTTAAATTCAGTAATAGGATATGGATCATCCAAAGCAGTAATAGATGAAAAAATTCGAGTAGATAGTTTAGATATAATTAGTGAGATTTTAAAAGTTAATATAGATGTTTCAAATATTGAGAGTAAAATAAGTTATAACAAAATTTTAGCCAAAGGGGAAGCAGATATTTTCATTATCTATTTAACAGAAGATGG
>CALXVK010000001.1 GCA_944391975.1 uncultured Clostridia bacterium | reverse complement strand
ACCGCTTAAGCGGTTGCTTGTAACAAGGCCTTATAGGCCTATATGAAAATCCACGGGTTCTACCCGTGGATTGTTATTACATAAAAAAGCTGGAACTATTAAATTCCAGCTTTGGTGCACCAGGAGGAATTTGAATCCCCGACCTCTCGGTTCGTAGCCGAGTGCTCTATCCAGCTAAGCTACTGGTGCATGTATTTTTATAAATATTACGGTACAATTATAATCTCACATTTAAAATTTGTCAATAAAATCATAGCTACATATTGAAAAAAAATAGTTTAATTGATAAAATAAAAAACAAATTGGATACTTATATTAAAAAGTTTAACTTAAGGAGTGAATTTTTTAAAAGTGAGAAGAAATAAAAAAGAAAATAGTGAAAAAGTAAATAAAAAAATAGATAATATTTATAATTTTGAAGGAAAAAAGCTTGATGAAGATAAAAACTTAGAGTTTTATGAGAATTCAGAAGGTGAATCAAAAACATTTCGTAAAAGACATTCAAAATTAAAGATAATAATTTTAAGTGTTATTTCTATAATTGTAATTTTAGTTCTTGCTAGTTATACAACAAATCAAGACTTTAGAAATTATATTGATTTAAACATTTTAGGAAAACAAGTTACAGAAAATTCTTTAGAAACAATTGAAATAAATTCAGATGATAATCCAACAATTTTTGCTTATGATAGTTACATTGGAGTATTATCTAAAAATAATTTAAATTTGTACAATTCAAATTCAACTATAATTTCCGAACTTGATATAGATATTTCTACTCCAATTGTTGAAACAAATGAACAATTTGCTGTTATAGCTGAAAATGGAGGAAATAAGTTTTATGTTATAAATAATACAGAAATTTCTTGGCAGGGAAAAGTTGATGGAAATATTCAAAAAGTAAATATAAATCAAAATGGTTATGTTACAATTATTGTGTCAAATTCAACATATGTTTCTATAGTAATATTATTTAATTCTGATGGTACAGAACTTTTTAAAACATATTTGCCAACAACATATGCAATGTGCGCAGATGTTTCAACAGATAATTCGTATTTAGCCATAGGAGAAATAGATTATTCAGGAACAGTTCTAAAATCAAATGTTAGAGTGATGGATGTTTCTTCTGCAGAAAGAGTTTATGATTATTCTAGTGATAATAACAATATTATAACAAATATTAAATATTATGATAAAGAAAATGCTATTTGTACCTTTACAGATTCAGTTGTATCAGTTTCTCAGGCTGAAGGAAAAGATATATATACTGTTACAGACGATACTTGTTTTTTAGATGCTAGAATGTCTGGATATTTATCTGTTTTAGAGAAGCAGTCTTCAGGATTATTTTCATATGAATATGATTTAAGATTTATTTCTCTTAATTCTAATACAGAAAATTTATATATTTTAAATAATAATTTACCTAGTCAAGTTGAAGTTAGTGGAGAGCTGATTGCTTTAAATTATGGAAATGAGATAGATATTGTTGATTCACATGGTTCATTAAAGAAAAATTATACATCATCACAACAGATTAAAGATGTAGTAGTAGGAGATAGTATTGTAGGTGTAGTATATAAAGACAAAATAGAAATTATAGGAGTTTAAATATTAAGGAGGGTGAATTATGATAATTGATATAGTTATTATCCTAATTTTTATTGTAAGTATTTTTATTGCATATATTAGAGGTTTAAGTTCAGTTATATATCAACTGGCAAGTTGGATAATTACGATTATTTTAATATTTGTTCTTTGTAGACCAATTACAAATGTTATAATTGATACAACTTCATTAGATGAAAGTATTTCAGAAAGTATACAGGCAAATTTAGAAGAAAATTTTGGGGATGATCTAGAAGAAGGAAATACAATTGATGAAGAAGATTCAAATATCTCAAATTCTGTTATAAAACTTATAAATGGATATATTGATGAAGCTAAAGAAGAAGGATCTGAAAATATTACAAAATATGTTTCAGATGAAATATCATATATTGCGGTTTCAGCAATAGTGATTTTGGGCATATTTATATTTGCTAGAGTAGTTTCTATACTTTTAAAATTTATTTTAGAAGTAATAGTTAGTATTCCAATATTTGGAACTGTAAATAAAATTGGAGGAATTGCTTATGGAGTTATAAGAGCATTTTTAATAGTATATATTGTTTTAGCTATAATCTCATTGTTATCACCAACTTTAGCAAATACAGAAATTATTTCTATGATAAAATCTTCACATATTGGTTCAATATTTTATAATGATAATGTTATTCTTAACTTTATACAATAAAAAAACGAAACCTGGTTTGGAATTAATCCTAGCCAGGTTTCGCTTCTCCTAAATGGAGAGGGTAACCGATGAACTGGGGGAACATCGGAGTTGTTATTTTCTGTGCCTTCTTCTCTGGGGAAGGTCTGCTACAATAACTTTACCTCCACTCGCATTTGCTTTAAGGATCAGGTTGTAGTCAGTACCTTCAGCGATACGGATATTTTGCTTGTCGGAGATTCTAGATACTCCGATGATCTGTACGGATTTTGTCATCGCAACAAGCCTGCTGGGCTCAACGATGAACACTTCACCTGGATACAGATCATATGGTTCGTCGGGACAGTCTCCGAGAACTTCCAGAAAATACAGACCTTCGCCTGAAATTTCCTGAAAATAAGCATTATTTCCCAAAATCTGGGAGATAAGCTTTGCATCCTGGCCAAGAATGGTATAGCGATCAATCACAATACCTTCCTGTCCAACGAGAAATCCACCTCTCCTTACGAGCATCGGCATTTCATCAGCAAAAAGTGCCAATATATTTCCGACTACGTGAGAACCGATTGTGAGCTTAGCCCCATCGGTATTTGCCGTAAGCTTCAGGTAAGAAGGCCTCTCACCAATCTGCCTAGAGGTGGCAGTCGAATGAAGTGACAATACCATTTCATTCAACAGACCACTTTTAACAGTGGTAATCTCAGAACCGGATGCGATCTGACGAATCTGGTCCAAGTCAGCAAGGCTGCTTTCCCAATGCGAAGAGCCATCGGCATTAGCCGACCTAATTCCAACAATCGGCTCACCATCCTCAGCAGCTTCGAGAATCAGCCTAGTGCCTTTTTTGATTTTGCTGAAGATTATTCGGTGAGAAGAATCACCTGATACTCGGGCAATTCCAATTTCTTCTTTATTATCTGGATTGTCCGGAGTAGGACGGCTTGCCTTCAGTTTGTATTCTTTATACATTTTTTTACCCTTTTTTCACCACCAACACTAAGGTGGCGCCTTTCTACTCGAAATGTTTATGCTTACTGTCCCCAGTTTGTACAACGTACAAATAGATTATATCATATAATTTTTTTATTGTCGAATGTTGAAATAAAAAATCATTTAGTGTATAATTAATTTAATTATGAGTAAAGGAACAGAAAATTATGAAAAATAAAGTGTTATATAAGATTTTATTTATATTTTTAATTTTATTTTATGTGAATACAGTTGTTATATATGCAGCGGATTATGGTAGTGTTAATCAATTTGATTCATATACATCGGAAGGAACTAAATTTGAAATTATAGATAATACAATTAATAGAACAGCAGGTATAGCTTTAGATATTATAAGAATTGTAGCATTCTGTATTGGTTTATTGTTACTAATTATTATAGGAATCAAATATATTATAGCAACTCCGGAATTAAGAGCAGAATTAAAAAAAGATGTTCCAAATTATTTTATAGGTGCGGCAATATTATTTGCAGCATCAGGTATTTTACAATTTGTAACATATTTTGTAAAAGATGTTTTTTAGAAAAAATATAGAGTAAAATGAAAGGGGAAAATATGAAAAATAATAAGTTAAAAATAATTTTTGGATTTATTTTTATAGTTTTATTTTCTATGTTTACAGCTCAAAATGTATTTGCATGGACACCAGATTGGGATGCTGTAGAAAATTATAGTGCAGGAAATACTGGAAATGTTGTTTATACAACAATGGGAGCTGTTATTAATATAGTTTCAATTGCTGGAGCTGGTATTGCAATTATAATGCTTATATGGTTAGCAATTAGATATGTAAATACATACCATCCAGCAGATAAAGCTGAGATAAAAAAACAATTACCAGTATATATTATGGGAGCAGTGATTTTATTTGGAGCTTCTTCAATATTAAAAATTATACAAATGTTTATTGAAGGAAATATAAATAATATTTAAAGGAGGAAAATTGTATGTTTTTATCGAATCCTATAACTAATCTTTTAAATAATGCTCCAGTTGCTAGTAATATCATTGAAGCTGAACGTACAGCGATAGGATTTGTTCTTAACTGGGTAAGACTTATAGGAACTGGATTAGCATTAATAATGCTTACATATATGTCAATAAGATATATGACAGCTCAAGGACCACATGATAAGGCAGAGCTTAAAAAATCTTTTAGAAACTATTTAATTGGAGCTGTAGTTTTAATCGGTGCAACAAATATAATTTATTATGCAGAACAGTTAGTAGAATATATTTTAAAAGATATTATTGCTTAAAAGAACTATTTAAAAAGAAATTTTTAATAGTTCTTTTTTATTTGTTTAAAAGTATGTTTAAAATAAAAATTTAAATTATATTTAATATATAATTTAAATTTTCCTTACGGATTGTGAACATATGAAAATGAGTATATTACAAATATGTTAAAAAACAAAAAAATACGAGAATTTATTGAAAAATTAAAAAAAATTAAGTATAATAAAATTAAGTATTTATATTTTGTAGAATTATGGAGATTTTGTTATGACAAAGATGAAAAAACAGTTATTAATTATATGTATTGTCTTTTTTACAGTAATTTTATATTTTTTGGTAAATCCACTTCAAGTACAAGCTTCAACTGCTGGTGATAATGTGCTTAATCAGATTACTAGTGGTTCAAATACATTTATGCAAATGGGACAAAATAAATTGAACACAATGGGAGTTTCAATAAATATGAATTTGATAACTGGTATAGCACAAGTTCTATATTTTGCTGGTTGTGTGATTGTAATAGCACTTACAATTTATAAAGCTGTTAAATATGGTATGAGTAGTCCTGGTGATAGAGCATCATTGAAAAAAGAATTAGCTGGCTGGATTATAGTCTGCATTCTTCTTATAGGAGCATATCCATTATATAAATTAATAGCATCAGCTATTGATAATAGTTCATATACATCAAATGTTATATCACAATTAAAAAATACTGCTCAAGGTTTAACTGCTACTTCTCAAAATTCAACTTTTATGTTGATTATAAATACTATTTTCAGAGTTATTCAGGTAGGAGCTATTGGTTATATTATTATAAGATTTACAGTTGTTGGTATAAAATATTTTACAACATCAGCTGCATCAGAAAAAGCAGTAGAAAAAGGAGAATTAGTTAGAACTTTAATATTAGCGATTGTCATATTTGGAGCAGCTGGATTTTTTGAAATAATTTATCAGGCACTTAATTAATATTTAAATTTGAATATATACAAAAGAATTGTTAATTGAAGGAGGAATCTTATGGGTACATATTATATACCACGTAATTATAAAGGTGAGACAAGAATTTTATATATTTTCTCTGTGAAATCATTAATCACAACTTTAATAGGAGCAGCAATTGGTTTATTATTTTATTTTCCATTAAGAATTGTTGGACTTAATACTGCTGGAATTGTAATATTAGCGATTTGGGCTTTAATTGGTTATGGGGTAGGAGCTTTAAAGATTCCTACAATTGTTGGTATTCCAGTTACTAAAAAAATAGGTGGAGAGCCTTTGAGTGAAATAATAATAAGATATTTTAAATTTAAAAAAAGCAGAAAAATTTATACATATGTGAATACAAAGGAGGAAAATAAATAATGGATACAAGTCAAATAATTACAATATTACAAGCGGTAATTGGTATATTAGTTTGTGTCATGTTTGTTCTTATTGCTGTTTATTTTTTAATTAGCAGAAAAAAAGAAAATGATGATTCAAAAATGGAAAATGAATTCATTGTAGAAGATAAGAAAAAAACAGAAACAGTATCAGTTGGGGATTTTGGAAAATTTCAAGGTGTTTTAACTAGAGAATCTGTTTTTGACTTTATGGAATTTGATGAAATCGTTGATAATATGATTATTAGAAAAAATAGATCACAATATGTTATGGTTCTAAGTTGTAGCGGTGTTAATTATGATCTTATGTCACAAGCTGAAAAATATGCTGTTGAAGAAGGTTTTGTTCAATTTTTAAATACTCTTAGATTTCCAATTCAATTGTATGTACAAAGCAGAACATTAAATTTAAAAGATATTATTGCTTCATATAAAGAAAGAGTTGAAAATATAACAAATGATATATCTAAATTAGATTCTAAACTAGCTCAAGCAAAACAAACTGGAAATAAAGCAATGCTTGAAAAATTAGAATTTGAAAAAAGAAGAAAAAATAGTGTATTAGAATATGGTCAAAATATTACAGATTATGTAGAAAGACTTAGTTCAAATAAAAATATTTTACAACAAAAAACATATATAGTACTTTCTTATTATACTGTTGAAATTGGCGGAAATGTTGAAAACTATTCAAAGGAAGAATTGAATAGTATTTGTTTTTCAGAACTATATACAAGAAGTCAAAATGTTATAAGTTCTTTAGGAAATTCTCAAGTCACAGCTAGAATTCTTAATTCAGAGGAATTAGCAGAACTTCTATTTATTGCATATAACAGAGATGATGAAGAATTAGTTCAAATAAATAAAATGCTAGACGTACAATATGATTCATTATATTCAACTGGAAAAGATGTATTAGAAAAGAGACAAGAAAAATTAGATCAAGAGATAAATATTGCCGCAATTGATTTAACAACAGATAGTATTTTAAAAGCTGATAAGAAAAAACAAGAAGAGGATAAATTAAATGAACAAAATAAGAAAAAAGCAATAAAAGAAAAAGCACTAAATATTTTAAGTGAATATGAAGAACAATTAGATCCGAGAGTTTTTGAACTTGCAAGTCAAGAAATTTCAAAAACAGCTCCAGAGGAAAATAAATCATCTGAAAGTGCAACATCAAAAACTTCTACTGGAAAAACAGCAAGAACTTTTTCTGCTAGAAGAGTTATAAAAAGAAAAACTGAAACAGAAGATTAGGAGGAATTCGAAATGTTGTTTAAATCAAAAAAGACGGAAGAAGTCGCAGCTACAAATTTAAATGTAGCTAAAAAAGAAAACAATTCTTTAGAAAATAATGTGAGCACAATTAAAGATATAATTGCACCAGGAGGAATTGATGCAAGTTATACAAATCATATAGGAATTATGTCTTCTAGGACAAGATATGCAAGAAGTATGGTTGTTTCAGCATTGCCTAGAATGTGTACTTTTCCAGAATTTTTAAGAGGAATGTATACTTTTGGAGATATAAATGTTTCAGTTTTTATAAGTCCTTTAAGTGAGTCTAGTTCACAAACAGATTTAAATAGAACGATTAATGAACTTGAATCTGAAAGAATTGTTGCTCAAGATAGAGGAGATATAAACAGAGAAAGAGTTTTACTTCAAAAGAGATTAGAGGCAGAAGAACTTAGGGATACAATTGCTGCAGGTTTAAATAGATTATTCAGTTCAACTATAGTAGCAACATTATTTGCATATAGTATGGAAGAACTAGATAAATATACAGAACAATTATCGAACGAAATGTCAAAAAATTTAATTGACGTAAAACCTGCTTGGGCAATGCAGGATGCAGCGTTTAGAACTAATATGCCATTTAATGATAATAAATTAAATAAAGCCCATACTTTTGATAGACGTGCAATGTCTACAGTATTTCCATTTTTTACATCAGATATAGGACATGAGAGTGGAATACCATTAGGTTTTAATAAACAAACAGGTTTGCCAATTTTATTTGACAATTTTAGTTCAACACTTTCAAATTATAACATGGTTATATTTGGTAAGTCTGGTGCTGGTAAATCTGTTACGGTTAAAATGTTATCTGCTCGTTCATCAATTTTAATGGGAATTGATAGTTTAGCTCTTGATGCTGAAGGCGAGTATGGAATAGTTGCTGAAAGTCTTGGTGGTGTAAATGTTGTAATTAGTCCAAATTCAAAAACTATTATTAATATATTTGATATTGAGCCAGAAATTGTTAAAGATGAAATAACAGGAAGAGAAAGAGCAGTTCTTAATATAGAAAATAAAGTTGAAGATGTTACACAAGGACTTCTTACAATGGCTAGGGGTAGTACAAGAAGTGAAGAAGTAAATGAGCTTACAAAACAGATTATTTCAGAATCTGTTTTAGAAGAATATACAGCTAGAGGTATTTCAAATAATGTAGAAAGTTTATATGTTGGAGGAAAAGATCAAAGTTTAAATATTGGTAAAAATTATATCGGAAAAACTAGAAAAGAAATGCCAACTATAGGAAGCTGGTATAAAAGAATTTGTAAAAAAGCTGAAGACAATCAAAACCCTGATTATAGATTTCATTATAGTTATTTAGTTAAAGTTATGAAACAATATGTTAGAGAATATCAAGGACAAATGGCATATTTTGATGGACAATCTACATTTGAACTATTAGATGGGATGCCATTTATAAACCTAGATATTTCTCAATTAGAAGAAAGATTTGCAAGACCGCTTGCACAACAAGTCTTACTTTCTTGGGTTTGGGAAAAATATGTTAAGAAAAACAGTGAAGATAAGTCAAAAGCTATGAAAAAAAGAGTAATAGTTGATGAGGCATGGATGTTACTTCCATATCCAGAAGCTGTTGATTTCTTAAATACAATGGCAAGACGTGCCAGAAAAAGAAATGTATCACTTTTAGTTGCATCACAAAAATTTCAAGATTTTTATGAAAAGAAAGAGGCTCAAGCAGTTTTAACATCTTCTGATACAAAATTATTTTTAGCACAAGATAAATCAGAGATTCAATATTTAAAAGAAGTATTCAAACTAAGTGAAGGTGAGGCATCATTTTTGGTTACATGTTCAAGAGGTGAAGGACTTTTAAAAGTTGGAGGAGATTCAGCAGTACTTGCTATTCAACCAACTCAAAAAGAATTTGATTTTGTTGAAACTAACCTTACAAAACAAATAGAAAGAGAAAAAGCCAAAAAGAAACAACAGGTACTTTCATAAAAATAGGAGATAGATGTGAAAAAGATAAGCAGCATTTTAATTATATTAATTTTATTTAATTTCATATTTTCTTGTTTTACATATGCTGTAGATGATAATTCAGAAATTACATATTCAGAAGAATCATTTGATCAATTGGTAGAAAACGGAACAGTTACAATAGAAGGAACAACTGAGGAGGTTGGTGAAACCCAATCTTCTACAGCATCAATGGTTGGAACACAAACTTCAACTGTTGCATCAGTTTTTCTTGTTGCTACAACTTTGTTAAGGGTATTAGTAAATGAAGGTGGATTTTATTATACAGAAAGTGATTATTCTGCTTCAAATATAGGTTGGTTTTCAATTAATTCCTTAGTTTTTGGTGAGTATTTATTATTTAATGCAAATGTTTATCAAACTAATGAAAGTTTAAATCCTGACATTGAAGCAACTACTATTTCAAATATAATTGATTCAATTAAAGAAAATGTTGCGGCTTGGTTTCAAATTTTAAGATTATTTGCAATTGGATTAATTATAATTTTGCTTATTTTTACAGGTTTAAGATTATCAGTTGCTGATTTAGCTGCAGATAGAGCAAGATATAAAGAAGTTATAAAAGCATGGGTTGTTGGATTATTTTTTATAGGATTACTTCCATATATAATTGTAATTATAAATACAATTTGTGATTATTTTATGGATATCTTATGGGATGCTAGAATTGGGTTAGAAGATGATGGATATGGCAGTTTTGAAAGTACTTTATTTTTAGAATGCTTAAATGGAACTGCTGATACTGGTGGCTTAAAATCAGCAGCATATTTTATAGAATTTTTAGCGTTTATAATTATGGATTATAAGTTTTTCTTTAAATATATAAAAAGATCTTTTATTATATTTATGCTTGTAGTACTTTCACCAATAGTTGGTATAATGCATATATTTAATAAAATTAAGGGAAGAGATGGAACAATTGGAGATTGGTTTTCGCAATATGCAATGAATATTTTTATGCAACCATTACATGCTCTGTTGTATTTAATTTTTATGTTTACAGCAGGTAATATTGCTATGAAAGCTCCATTATTAGCAGTATTATTCTTATGGGTACTATCAAGAGCAGAAAAAATATTTAATGTAATTTTAGAATTAGATTTTGGAAAAATAACTTCATTATTTTCAAAATAGTAATTTAGGAGGACTTTATGGGCAATAAAGTGGATTATAGACCTAAGAAAAATAAAAAGATAATTAAATATTTAAAAATTGCTGGAATTGTAATAGTAGCTTTAATTATTGTTTATTTTTTAATTCAAAGTATTTTAAGAGCATACAGAACTACTATTACACCTGATTCTTCAAATTCAAATTTACATTATGATTTAAATGAATATGACAGTCTAGAAGAATTATTAAGTGCTTATGGATGTGTTTATATAAGTGAAGTAAGTACATCTGATCTATTAAAAATAACAGTTAAATTTGATAGAGATTTGTATACTGATGAGACAAGTAATGAAAATTATTTTTTAGCTATAATTAATGTAGTTGCAGAATATGAAAATTATAAAAACTTTGAATTAATTGATGAATCAAGAAATATTGATATTGTAGTTACTTGTGAAAATTCAAGTATAGTACAAATTCAAATTAATGGTGATGAAAATTATTATTTAAATCAAGATTCATTAATAAATTCAAGAAAAGAATCAGCGAAGGTTACTGATTTTTCTATTGATTCATCAGAATTAACACTGCTAATAAATAATGGTTGGAATCCTTCAAATTTAAATTTGGGAACAAAAGATAGTTCTTGTAATGGATATGAAATTTATTTTGATGAGGGATTTAAATATAAAATTTCAGGAAGAACAGTATATAATTTGGTTTTTACAGATAAATATACAAATAGTATTGTTTCAGGATTGAATGCTTCTTCTACAGCAGAAGAAATAGAAGAAACATTAGGAGAACCAACATTTAGTTATAATTCCACATTATATGGATATATTGGGGAAAACAATTATGTATTTTTTGATTTTACTAATAAACAAGTTTCAATTTATCCAGTTGTAGCTTTGGAAAATGAAAATGAATTTATTGAATTGATAAATCAAATGAATGAAGATTCTGATATACGACAATTTTCAATGGATTTAATATCTTTATGGACAGATTATGATATTTATGATTATGACTCTAATTATGTAGATTTACAATATACTTTAAGAGGAATTGAACTAACAATTTCATCAAGTTCATTAAAAAATGGAATTTATATTTATCAAAATTATAGAGGAGATATAGATAGTATTTCTAGTATAGATAATGTATATATTCAAGATACAGATTTAGTTTTTGAAGAAGAAAAAGAAAGATCTTTATATGCAACAGTTTGTAGAACTGAACAAGGAGAAGATATAGAAGCATTATATGAAATGTATGGACAAATATTTGCTGTTAGATTTGTAGGAGAACTTATTTCAAATGAGGAAGGATATAAAGGACCAGTATTTTATTCAAGAAACGAAGAATATCCTGATACAGAACTTGAAAGAACATTAGTTATTTCAAGTTGGGCATGGTATGATGATTATAATTTTATTTATTCAGTTGATAATGATGGTATATATTTGTTTAATCCTGTAAGTAATTTTAATACAAAGATAACAGATATTTCTGGTGAAATACAGATTAATTCAGCAGGAGATGGAAAAATAGTTTATAATGATACTGAACAGATAAATATTAGTATAGAGGAATAGTTTATGAAAAAAATAAAAAATTTATTAGTAAAATCTTTAATAGTATATGTTATTTTTTATCTGATTTTAGGATCTATGACATCATGCTTTGCAAGAGCATATGACGCAGCATGTCGGAGAGTATTTAGTTCAATATACTAAAGAGTTCATATCTATGTATCAAGAAGGATCAACATATGGCGGAAGAACAGGAAGAGATACTGGTTCTTTAACCACTAGTGCAACTGCTTATCCGGGTTGGACAGATGGAACTTTAGATAATCCAGGTGGAACATTATATTCTTGTTGTACAAGTGGAGTATGGTATATGTATTTAATGGCACTAGGTATAGATCTTTATGAATATGGATATAGCGCATCTTCAGATGCTGATGTTAGTTTAGCTACGAACTATAGTCAATATTGGGAAGAAGTTTCATTTGAAGAATCATTACCAGGTGATATAGTAGCTAGATATGGGCATGTTGAAATGATAACTGCTGCCGGTAATGCAGAACATGCAAATTTTGGAGGTAGTAATCCGACAATTAAAATACATACATGGAGCCTTGATAATTATGTAGTAGTACTTAGATTAAAAAGCACTGTAGAAGTTACACCTTCTGGAAATCTTCCAAGTTCAAGCGGATCATCAACAGCAAGTGTAAATTTATCAGATTTTTATTTTAATGGTATACCAGATGGAAAATATTCAGTAGCACATACAAGTATATGGACATTAATTATAGAGACTTTAGCACAAATAGCAGATTATTTAATAGGAATTTTAACTTATATTGTAAGAATGCCATTTATTGGTTGGACAGCTATAATGGATAATTTACTTAATTGGACAGTAAATACAGTTACTGATACTGGAGTTACTGAAGAAGATATGGGAATCAATAGTGCTGAAGTTGAAGGAGCTGATGATGATACTAGACTTACAATTGATGCATTACTATATAATGATTATCCATTAACTGATATAAATATATTTGATTAAATAGAAAGGAGATAACTGATTTGGAAAATAAATTAGTTTTAAAAATTGCAATAATTATAATAGCATTTTTATTAGTTTTTGCAATATTTTTAGTGGTTATTGTAAAAGATTTAAGTTCAAATCAGTTATCTTATGAAAGAGCAAATATGGTTGCGACTCAACCAGAGACAAATACTAAAAATGAAACTATAATAAATGAAACTGAAGAAATTGTAGAAGAAGATGTCTATACAGATTCAATTGTTATTCGTAATTTAATAAATAACAATTGGAGCAGATTAAACACAAATTTTTCAAATGGATATGAAAAAGATGAAGATGGAAATTATGTTTATGAAGGATATACTTTGTGCACAGAAGATGGTGTAAATGTTAGATACATAATTTTTAATCAAGATTATACAGATGAAGTTATATCAGATTTAAGAGTAGGAGCTGGATATGATGAAATTGTGGAAGCTTTCGGTGTAGCTCCAACATTTGAAAATGAACAATTGAATCTGTATGGATATAAGACAAAAACAGTTTATGCATTTTTTTCTGATAATGAAATTTGTATTTATCCTAATACTAGATTTGATAATAACGATTTTGAAGAAATTTTATTTGAATATTTAAGTGGAAGTTTTGATGGTGATCAAACAAATTTTGTTGTATATATAAGAAATAATTATAGTGACTTTACTGCAGAACTACAAGGTGAAGATGTTGTTTTATCATCAGAAAATAGACAAATTCAAATTAGATTAAATGGAAATTATGAAGAAACAGAAGTAATAATTTATAATGGATATACAGAAGAAAGTTTAATGGAAGAAAATAAAGAAAATTATAATATAGTAGAAGAAAAAACAGTAGATTTAGTTGAATTAATAGAAACAGAAAGGATAATATCAAAATAGAATGTTAAAAAAATTATTAAATAAAAATAATTTAATAATTATGATAATTGTATTATGTTTAGGTATACTGGCAATTCCAAATATAGTTTATGCAACAACTTATCCATTAAGTGATTATCTAAAAGAAACAATAGCCGCATGGTATGTTTTTATAAAGTATTTTTGCTTAGCTGTAATGTTTATTGTGTTTATTTCACTTGGAATAAAAGCTGCAGTCTCTAGTGTTGCTGAGGAAAAATCAAAATTCAAAGAAATGATTATTTATTGGATAATAGGTTTAATTCTTTTATTTATGCTAGAAGATATAATTTATGCAATTATACATGTAGAACAGCTTATTGTAGATAAATTAGGAGAAATAGGAAGAGAAATAGTTGGTGGATCAACATCAGATCAACAAGTTTCTTTGTATGAATCAGCAAGAACAAAAGCATATGAAATTAAGTTTTCATCAGGTATGCTTGGACTTTTCATGTATATCATATTAGTTTATTATACATTTAAATTTTTTGTAGTGTATGTAAAAAGATATTTAAATGTTATGATATTAATTTTGGTTTCACCAATAGTAATGGTAATGTATACATTTAGAAAGGTATTTCAAGGAAAAGGCGGTATAATTGGAAGGTGGTTCAAAGAATTACTTTATAATGTATTTATACAAGTGGTTCATGCTGCTACATATTCAATATTAGTAGGATTTTCATTAAGTTTATCAGATAATGTATTAAGCTTTATTGGAGCAATACTTACATTTCTTGCATTCTTCTTTATGTTTAAATTGGATGGAATTATTAGAAAAATATTCAATTTTGTTGGAGGAAAAAGTACAATTGAAGTTAGGGATTATGCAAGTGTTATTAAACACCCTGTTGAATCATTTGAAGAATCTAAAGGATACTTTAAAGAAACTTTGCCACAGGAAATACAATCTAAAGCAGACGGTTTAGTAGAAAAATTAACACCAGAAAATATTTCTGCTGTTAGTGTAAAATTTGCACATAATTTTGCTAATGAAGCAAAAGAAACAATGGCTGCATTAGATGGTAAAAGAATAAAAGTTAGTCAAGAAGCTATCCAAAAAGAACAAGAGAAAATTAATCATCCAAAATTACCTCAGAAAGTATTAAATACAATTCAGGGAGTAGCTCTTGGTGCCACTCAATTAGCTATTACTGGAGTAGAAACTATTGCCAAGAAGACTAAAGAAAAAATAAAAAAATTAAAAGAAGCAACAAAGGGAGCAAGAGAAGAATTAAATCAGGATTTTGAAGTGGTAAAAAGATTTACTAAAATTTTAAAATATCATGTTGTTAGAAAAAAAATAGAAGAAAAAGCTGAAAATGAAGAAGAACAACCAGCTGAAATAAAATTAGAAGCTACAGTTATTAATTTATTAGAAACAGAATTTGAAGAAGCTTCAGAACTTAAATTGGAAATAACAAAAAATGATGCAACTGATATGGTTGCTGCTGCTTATAGAATATATGGACCAGCTGTATTTATATATCAAAATATAAGCTCATGTTATATGGGAATGTCTGTTTTGGCTTCAGCAAAATACGAACAAAAAGCAATTAGTCAAAAACAAATTCAAGATAATACTGATAAAAAAATAATAAGATTTCCTTTTGGTCAATTAAAAAGAAATAAATTAAATCAAAAACTAAAAAAAGGTCAAAGAACTTTTTTAAAGAAAAAATACAAATTCAAAAGATTTAATCGTGCAAGTATAATAACAATAACACGTAACTTGAATAGAAGATTTGTAATAAGTAATGAATATTTATCTAATATTTATCAAGTCGGTCAAATGGTTGTAAATGGAGATGCTCAAGTAAGTGGAAGTTATATCCCAAAAGGAAAAACTAAAATAAAAAGAACATCTATAAAATATACAGCTAAAATGAAATCAGATGAAATGCATCAAACTACTACTAATATAGAGTTTGCAAGATATGCTCCTTCTCAAGTTAAAGAAGAAAAACCAGGAGAACAAAAAGGAAAGATAATTTATTTTAAGCCTATTCAAGAAAGGAAACAACAAGCTCAGGCTATAGTACAAACTTATCATGATAGAGTTCAAGATTCAATTTGGGCTGTTTTAGAAGGAACAGCAACAGATGCAAGAGAAATGCATACTCAGAGAATAACTACAAGTGTTCAAACTGTTAGACAAAGAACAAGTGCTGCGGTTGTATTACAACAAATGACAGATATGGGAATAGCTTCAAAAATTAATGAAGATCTTTATGTAGTATTTTCAGATCAATCAATTACTGACTCTGGAGAAATATTGCAATTAGACGCTCAAGATGAAGAATATGTTACTCAAGGAATTATAGATTCATCAATTACTGATTTAGCAATAAAATATGATATTCCATTGGAGAAAATTGATTTGATTCGTAATAAGGGAATGCAAGAAGAAATTTTACAAGTTTTAACTGAAAAGGGTGTGGTTGAATATAGTGAAGCAACAAGTGAAGATGGACAACAAAATATTATTAAATCATTAGAAAAAAGAAAAAGAAAAATTGTAAGAGAAGAGAAGAAAGAATATGTCAAAAATGTTATGCAAAAAACAGCAGCTAAATTATTTGTTCAAGCTGTTGATACTGGAGATGCAGTTGCAGATAAAGTAAGCAATGTTGGAACTCAAGTTAAAGATGTAGTTAAAAATAGCAAATTGGTTGATAATAAATTTGTTAAAGCAATCGCTGATAGTGGATATCCAGAGCTTTTAAATCAAATAGCACAAAATGCTGTTCAGGTTGAAGCAGATAGAGTAAAACAAGAGCTTATAGATCAAGTTCAAGCAGCTGTTGATGCTACAAAAGAATATGTTAAAACAGGAAAAGAAGTTTACGGAGTATCTAAAGAAGATTTTAAAAGAAAAGGTGAACAGATAAAAAATGATATACAAGAAGGTGCAAAAGAATTTGCAGAAGGTGTTGCAGATACAGCAGAAAAAATAGCAAAATCGGCCTTAGATGCCGCAATTGCCCCTTTTAGAATTGCTCCAAGAAAAGGAAAAAGAAAGGGTGAAGAATATGATAGTGATGAAGCTTTTATATTCTATATAATGGGAGCAGTTGTAAGTGAAGGTAGATATGAACTTCCAATAGGAAGTAGAATATATGATGCTATTAAAGCCGCTGGAGGTCCAACAGATGAAGCAGATTTATCTGCAATTCCATATTATGATCCAATTAAAAATGGAGAAACAATTTATATTCCAAAAAGATCCAATGATGATATGGAAAAAATTCTTGAAAAATGTAAACCTGTTGTTGAAAAAGTAATAAAGGATTATATAGTAGAAAATAATATTTCAAATATTGATTCCTTGAAAAAATTAGTACATAAAAAAACAATTTTATCTAAACTTCAAAGAGCTTTAGCAGAAGAAAATATTACTTCTAATCAAATAGAAGAATTATTTGAAAAGAGAATAAAAGAATTAAAGTATATAAGAGAAAGTTTAAAGAATGCGACAAAAGATATGAGAGTTGTTGATAAAGCTAAAATTGTGGCTCAAGAATCAGAAAATGTTGAACAAGATAGAAAAAGACAAGAAACTGGAGCTAAAAATAGTGAGGAAATATCTCTTGATAATGCACTAAAAAAATTGCATGAACTTTCAGATTCTGAAAGTAGCGAATCTGATTCTGATTCAGAAGATGAGCCAATGGAAGAACAAAATCAAGATATATTAATGAATCAACTATTAATGCAACTAGAAACACAAAAAGAAAAAGTTTTAGTACCAGCTAGAAATGAAGAAGGACAACAAGATGGTAATTCTGGAAAATATGCTGCTAGAAGATATTTGACTATGAATCCAGATGATATGATGAATAAAATGTTAGGAAGAATATAAAATGAGGAGAGACAGAATATGAAATTGAAAAGTATATCAAAAAAATTAATAATTTGTCTTTGTGTATTTTTACTGTTATTCAATTTTTTAATTGCATCAGTAAATACTGTTAGTTTAGCTGCTACAACCGAAGACCCCACAAACACTGCAGATATGGCAGCCGATGCAGAAGAAGAGGCAGATAGCTTAATGGGAGGATTTTTAAATGGATTAGCGGGAATTCTAACATGGATACCTAGAGCCTTAATGAATATTTGCTCTATGTTATGTCAAACTCTTGCATATTTTGTTATTGATACTGCAGGGCATGGAGAAAATCAAGTATCAACATTTTTAACTCCTTTTGATATATTTTTTAATAAGTTTACTTTAACAAATATAAATATTTTCCAAACAGAGGATATAGAAAATTCAAGCGGAGGAGATTTAGTTTATAATATTAGAGAAACTGCAGCGATGCTTTATTATATAGTAAGAGCTATTGCGATAGGAATACTTTTAATTATGTTATTAATGATAGGAATTAAAATGGCAATTGCTTCTCTTGCTGAAGAAAAAGCTAAATTAAAAAATATGTTTTTTGATTGGTTGGTTAGTGTTTGTTTAGTTATACTTATGCATATGATTATTTTAGCAGTAATTTCAGTAAATGAGTTCTTAGTAAATCTTATAGCAGGTGTAGCAGGAGCTAATAATGGAGTAAATGTATCAAGTATGGTTGATTCTTTAAGATCAGCAGCATTTTCAGGTAACTTTTTACTTGGGTGGGGATCAACAATTGCATATGGAATTTTAACAGTACAAACAATGGCTTTTGTGGCTGTATATATAGTAAGACTTTTCAAAGTTATATTTTTAATAGTACTTTCACCTATTATGCCTTTAACATATGCATTAGATAGAGCAAAAGGTGGACAAGCAGTTTCTTTAAATGGTTGGCTAAGAGAATTTATTTATAATGTATTTATACAAGTTATACATTGTATAATATATGTTGTTATAATAGCAGTTCCAATGTCTGCAATTAATACAGCTTCAATTGGAAGTATTAGTAGTTTGACACAACCATTAATATTAGTTATAGCTTTAATGTTTGTTAAAAAAGCAGAAGAATTATTAAAATCATTATTTGGATTTGATAAGTCAACAACACTTACATCTTTCAGTTCAGTTGTTAATAATAGTCAAAGAGCAATATTAACAGGAGTAAGTATTGCAAATGGTACATATACAGTAAATAATAATGTTGCTAATAATACTACAACATTTGGAAGTAATATTCAAACTTTAGGTGAAAGAGCTTCAAATAAAGTTCATGAGTATAGAGATAGAGCGGTTGGTTGGCTAGAGGGACAAGAAAGAGCTATGGCAGATGATACGTCAAATCCTTCAAGTTCATCATCTTCAGGAGGATATCAGGATGAAGAAGATGATGATAACATTATAGATGCTGAGTATAAAGAATTAGATGAAGAAGGAAATCCTATTGAAGATAATGATGAACCAATAATTGCTTTATTACCAGATAATTCAAATGAGATTACTGATGAGGATGCTGATAAGGTTGCTGCAGCTGTCGCATCAACTAAACATGATCATGATAAAGATAATGAAGATGATGATTCAGAAGAAACAGAGGAAAGTGAAGTTGATGAGACAGAAATTCATCATGTAGGACCTCCAGCTGGTTTACCACCTAGAGATAATGAGCAATTAAATGAACTTAAAAAACAATATGAAGAAATAATGGATGGCATAAGGACAGCTAATGATTTACAAAAAGAGCTTGAAGAGAAATTAGATGATTTAGAAACAGAATTAGATGATGAAAGTGCAGATATATTAAGAAAACAGATAGAAGAACTTATGCAAACTGAAGGAGAAAAAAGCGCAAAATCATATGCAGATTCTTTTGGAGATTCTCCAGAAGGTAAATATGCTCAAGAATATTTTAATTATTTAAGTAATCAAAAAGCATTAAATGATATGACTTATGGAGATGAAAGTAAATTAGTTGAATTAGTAAATAATGCAGTAAATGCAGGTCTTATAACAGATGCTATGGGAAATCAACTTTTTGATAATGCAATAAATGTAGCAAATGGTGAAGATGATAAGACAAATGATATTATAAAAACTCAAGAGGTTAGTGATGAAGCTGATAAGGATGATAGAGACAGTGTAGAAGTTGATGTACAAGAGCCAAAATCAGAAGATGATGTACCTAAGGCAGATATTATTGATATTACAAGAGATATAAGGCTTTCAAAAGCAGCATTTAATTCTGTAATGAGAAGTACACGTAGTGCAACAATAAATAATGCTAAATTATTAGAAGCTATTGATGGTGAAATAAATGTTGAAGGTGATTTTAGTAAAGCAAGTTTACTAAGTTTTAACACTAAAGTTTTAGAAAAAGCAAGAGCTGGAGCTTATAGCCAAAGTAATTTTAAAAGGGCTGAAGAAGCTGTAAAAAGAGAAGGAGATATAGCTGTAAGAAGATTAGAAAAATTTAAAGCAGAACAAACAGAAGCAAATGCAAGAATGTTAACACCTGCAGGAAGACAATATGCAGAACTTATGATTGAAGCACAACAAGCAGGAATGTTTATTACATCAGCAAGTATTTCTGAAAGAGGAACTTCTACAAGTTATAGTAATCAAAGTATGTCAGTAAGTAGACAGACAATGAATATACAAGGAAATTCAACAGGTCCTATTACTACCCCATCAGATCAAAGCAATTTAGTTATAAATGATTTAAGTAGGAGAAAACGTGCATAATTAAGGAGGAAAAATTATGGCAGAAGATAATATAAAAAAACAAAAAAGAGCTATAATTATAATAATTGGAATACTTATAGTAGTAATTTTAATTGTTGCATTTATTATACTTTTGTTTAAGCAAAATAATACAATATCTTCTAATAATGGTGAGGCTATAATTGTTACAAATGATATAGAAGAATCAAACAATCAAGAGGATTTAGAAGATTTATATAATATGTCAGAACAAGAAAGAATTACTTATTATTGTGCAGAGTTTTTTAAGTTAGTTGATAGAAAGAACTATGATAAAGCATATGAAATATTATATTCTGAATATAAAGAAAATTATTTCCCAACACAGACAAGTTTTTCAGAATATATAGAAGAATATTTTCCAGATGATTTTTCCTTAAATTATACTAATTTTGAAAGATTAGGAGATATATATGTTCTTTGGGTAGATGTAAAAGATACTTTGAATGGTTCTAGTGGACATAATTTTAGTATGAATGTTGTAATTCAAGAAAATGATTTTAATGATTATGTATTATCATTTAGTAGAAATAGTGCAGTGGATTCAGAGGAGGAATAATTATGACAATTAATCCAGATGTAAGATTAAAAATTAGAAAATTCTTTAAAAAATATGGTAAATTAATAATTATAATTATATTTGCACTTATATTAGTCATAATTATTAATAGATTATTAATTTCAAATAATGCTCCAGATGCTCCAACAACTACATATACACCTCATACAACAGTATTAGATAGCTCTGAAGATGTTCCAGAAGAAGTTGCTGATAGTTTTGAAGTTTTTATAGAAAATTATGTTAAGTATTGCAATAATAGAGATTATGTCAGTGCATATAATTTGATTTCTGAAGATTGCAAAGAAAACTTTTTTGGAAATAGTTATAATAATTTTGTTAATTATGTTTCAGAAAAATTTGATGGTACTAAAAGTTATGCTATACAGAGTTATTCAACAGCTAATGATAAATACATATATAGTGTAAAATTATATGATAATTTTTTAGCAACAGGTCTTACAAATCAAAGTTATAGATATGTTGAAGAAAAAATGGCTATAAGTTACGATGAAGATGGAAATATAGTATTTTCAGTTGGAAACTATATGGAATCTCAAGAACTTCAATATCAAGCCTCAAATGATTATTTAGTAGCTAGAGTAACAAAATCTGTAGAAAAATATAGTTTTATAGTTTATAATTTAGAATTAACAAATAGAAGTAATTATACTGTAGTAGTTCAAGATGGAAATACTGATGATACAGAAATTTATATTAATATAGGAGATGAAACAAGGGGATGTGTTGAAGAAGAAACAGATATTGTTTTAGATCCTGGAGAAACCAAAAATGTAGCTATATCTTTTTCAAAATTTTATGATTCTGACTCAGATGTGGATGGATTAGTACTAAATGCAGTAAGAGTTATGGAAAATTATACAGGAGATGAAGAAACAGCACAGCAAGAAATAGATAATGCAATATATAAAGCAAGTATGACAATTTCAATGCAATAGATATTAGTAAATGAGTATATAATATTTAGCTTTTTTTAAAAGCAGAGAGGAGAAATCATATGGCGGATTCTAACAACACACCAGGACTACCTGGCGGAAGTAATTTTCCAAAGTTGCCTGGTGGTAGTGGGGGCGGAGGAAAAAATCCATTTGAAAAAAAAGAATTAGATGTATTAGATCCTGAAGCTAAAGCTAAAGAAAAAGGTAAAAAGGGCTTAGGAGACATTGCTAAAGGAATAAAAGGTTCAGTAGATAAAGTAAAAAAATTAATAAATTTTTTAAAAAGTATACCGCCACAAGTATTACTTGTGATAGCAATAGTTGCTTTAATTATTTTTGTAGTGGTAGGCGTAATAGGATTTATTTTATTTATACCAGGTCTTGCAATAAATGCATTGAAACAATTTGCACAAGGAGCAATAGATGTAATTCAAAGTTGGTTTACAACAGAGGCAGATGCATATATTAATGAAGAAGATATTGTAGATTTAGCAAATTATCTTGAAGAATTAGAATATGATTTAATAGGATATGGATTTATTACTCCTAATCCTGAGTTTTCAAAAGATGTTGGAATATTAACACATGGTGAATTAGCAGAACAAGGCTATATTTATTTTGAAAAAAGAGGAGAAGACGAAAATGCGAGATATTATAGTCAATCGGCAGAAGAAGATCCAGAAGGAACATCTGCATATGATGGATTTTATTATAATTCATTAGGAATTATGATTGATAATGCAACAGGTTCAATGGTTGACAGTGATAGTTATGTAGATGAATATGGAATAGAGAGATCAACAGAAGAAACATCAAGTAATGGAGCAGGAAAAATAGTAGGATTTGGAAATGACTTTTTATCAGGTTTAGCGGGATGGACTGTAGATACAAAGTTACTTAGAACATATTTATTATCAGATTATAGAATTTATTCAATAAGAAATAATGATGAAGGTTTATTAGCAAATATATTTAAATCTATTAAGGAAACATTTGGAGGATATGATAGTGCATGGTCAAAAGGATTAATAAAATTCTATTATTCTGAAAATGGACTTGCAACAGAAGAATGGTCAGATAGTTTAGGTCATTGGATTGTATATGGAGATGATATAAAAATAAACAGAACTAGTACAGGTGCAAAAATGAGTGTAAAAAATGGTCATTTCAATAATTCTACAATCTTTACAATTGATGGTTGGTCAGATAGATATGGAATGAGTTTAGAATTTTTATTATCACTTCATATTGCAGCAATGCAACCAGACTTAGTTTATGCAATGTTACAAAGTTTTGATACAGAAGTCCAAGTATATTTAGATGATTCTGGTGAAGCAACAGTTGATGCAGCATATGTTGATATGTTAGATGAAACAAAATCTGTTTCAAATGAAGATGATAGAATTATGATTGATGATGTAGAACAAACTTTATCAAATGGAGGATTTGATGTGGCATCATGGGCAGTAAATGATATGGCTGCTACAGAGTGGGTAAATGGATTAGCTATTACCAAAAAAAATGCTCAGTATTTATTAAGAAATTTACCATTAGAAAGTCCTCCAAACTGTACTGGTCAGGCTCAAGCTTATGTTATTGAAAAATCCACATACGAGACAAATTCAGTTTTATGGATGGATACAAGTACAAATGCTTTAGCTACATATGGGATAACAGAAGAGGTTGATTCTGAGCCATATGATGATATGTCAAGTTTTGAGAATTATTCATTTAATGATGATGATGGTGATCCTCTAGAATTTACACCTGAACATTGTACTCAAGAAATTGGAACGGATGATCCAAGTTATGAGAATGATACTTTTTCTTGGTTTTATGGAGATGCAGAGAATTTAGGATATTCTAGTGATACAGCAGATGTAATGGAACCACAAATAAATGATGAATTAGAGACAGAAATGTATACCACGAGTTATAATTATTCATCACCAGATGGAACTTCTGGAAGTTATGTTAAAAATTATACACAATATAAAATAAAAAAAGTAAAACAAGATAGATCATGGGATGTTGATGTTACATTGGAAGATGGTTCAACAGAATCAATAAATTATGAATGGATAACATATAAATATTTAATTTATAAAACAAAAACATATAAAGTTGATCATACATATATGTATACTATAGTAGAAAGTAATGAAACAGATGGAGACCCATATGATGAAGAAGAATTTGATAATGAATGGGTTGATACAGTAATTGTTGAATTTATTGTAAGAGAAAAAAATACAGATGAATTAATTGATGCGAATTTAGCATACCGTGATGAAAATGGAAATATTCATTATAATAATATTGCTGATACAAGATGTAGTGATAATGCTGAAACAAATAAGTGTTGTTCAAATTGCAAAAAATATGTAAAAGATGTTGTTCAAGCTTTGGGTGTGGTATCAGATCAAGATTATAGATCATATACACCATATATAGCAAGAGTGTTAGGAAGTTGGTTTAGAGATACATATTTTATAATTCCGGAAGAAGATGATGAGGCAATAGAAGACTATATAGATGAAGCAGATAGATCTTCGGCGGAGTTAGATATGATTAATAATTCATATGGAGAAAATGCGACATTTGTTGAAGTGGATGAAGAGTATTTAGCAGAAACAGAAGAATATTGGACAGCATATGAAATGAATGGCGATAATTATCAATTATATTATTTATATCCAAATGGAATAACATCAGACTATAAAATGGAAGACTTTTTAAATGATCCATATACAGCTCTAGAAAGCTATCAATCAGGATATGCTTCAAGATATGGAGTTACATCAGGGATGACATATGATTCAGAAGAAGAAGCAGAAGAGGCAGGACATGCTTTTGTAAAAAAAGCACAAACAGCTACATTGGCAGATTTATCAAATGCGTCATTAGAAGATGTTTTATGGTCAGCATATGAATTTAATTCAGATGGAGCAGGAACTGGATGGATAAGGATAGAATATGAAGATGATAATGATGAAGTTAATGATGTATATGATACAGTAGGAGAAGAATATCCAAATGAAGAAGGAGGATTTTATTATAATATAACTTCAACAAATGTAGTAACACAAGTAGAGGATGCACAGAGATCACAAACAAATCCAACAGTAAAATGGTTATTTAAATATAGACAATATTATACATATGATGGATCAGAAGAAACAGCAATGAGAATAGCAAAAGATAAAGAAGCAGTATTGACATGGGTAGAAAATTATTTAAAAAATACACAAAATCTTTCAGCAACTTCTGTAGCACGAACTTTAGGAAAGTTTGGAAGAAGTGCATTAAGACAAACATATAGTAATACAACAATAACATTTGATTGGTCAGATATTTCAGAACAATGGTTAGATTGGCAATTAGATATGTATTATTCTGGAATTGTTGAAGATGACGCAGCAGATGATTATGTATTAGATGATTTAGCTTTTATAGCAACTCTAGATGAAAATGGAGATACAATTTCAATAACTCAAACTAGTGATACAAGTGCTGAATTAGAAGAAAATCAAGAATTAAGAATAGGAGATCCAAGAAATCCAGACTTAATATCAACAACTAATATAACAAAAACATCTTTAGAAGCATTTACGATACTTGAAAATACGAAAACATTAGCTGCAGAATATGCATATAGAGATTTTAAAGAATTAATAGTAGAATTAGATTATTTTGATAAAGAAGAATTATCAGATGCAATAGAAGAAATATTTACATGGGTTTTACCAGATTTAAGTCCAATGGGATGGCCAGTAAGACCATGGGATAAACAAGATGAAGAATATGGAGCATTAATAGAATCAAGTGCAACATATGATTATTTAGAAGAAATAAATTATGAACCACCAGATGATTCTGGGGATGGTGAAGAAGGTTCAGAAGAAGAAACAGAAGAACCAGAGGAAACAGATGAAACTGATGAAAGTGTTGATATAACAAAAATTCAATTTGTTGGAGATTCATGGATTAATGGATTAGGTTCACAAGGAGTAGCAGAATCAACATACTTCTATGGAGTAGATGGAAAAAGTGCTTCTAGTTCAGAAATGTCAATAGATAATATTACAGTAGCTTCAGATGCTTCAGCAATAGTATTATATTTAGGAGTTAATGATACTAGTTCTGCAGATTCAATGAATAGTTTAATAGATTCATTGATTTCAAGATATAGTGTTCCGGTATATGTTATTAAAGTTAACCATGTAGGATCAGGATACTCACAAAACTCATTAAATGCAGATACAATGAATTCAAATATAGACTCATATAATAGCAGTGTTCAATCACATTGTAGTTCAACAGAAGGAGCATATTTTATAGATACATCATCAGGTCTACAAGATGAAAATGGATATTTGAGTTCAGAATTAACATCAGATAATTTACATTTAAATTCACAAGAAGCATATCAAACTTGGTATAATAATATAATAAACGGAATAAATGGAGCAAGCGGAAGTGGTTCAAATGTGGTTTCATTTGAAGGATATGAAGGAGGAGAATATATATCCTCACCAGTAACAGGAAAAATAATAGAGTATGGAACACATAAGAGAACAAATGTATATACAGGTGAAGTAGAAGAGGTAGGATATGTTGTAATTGAAGCAATGGATTCAGCATATTTTACAGAAGAAAATGTAGCAACAAATAGTGGAGATACAGATGGCATTGAAAATCAAGAAGCGTCAGAAGGATTAAATCTATTTTATGAAGAATATGAAGAAACCTGTGCAGGATTTGTGATAACAATAGATGGATTTAAAGTAGATTTAAATACAACAGATGATGAAGGAAACAACGGATCATATGAACAAAATGAAGTAATGGCATTATATAATTCAGATGAACAAGAAGAAAGAGAAGCAAATGAACAATCAAAAGATGATGCACCATTTTTCGTAAATTATGGAGAATCCGCAAATTTAGGAAGTCTACCAGAAGAATATTATTGTGATTTAGAAAATGATAGTAAAGGATATTATATTAAAGAAGGAAAATATCTTGGAGTTACATATACAGATGAAGAAGCAGCAGCATTGCCAGGAACAACAGAAGATGTACCAGATGCTTTAGGAGAAACAGAATATACAGGACCTGCAAATTATATAAGAATAATGTTAAAAGATAAAGATTATTCTATAATAGATAATGTAGAAGATTATTTTGATATTCCAGAACCTGAAGAAAGTGGAACAGGAGAAATATTTACAGGAGAATATACAGAAGAACTTTTATACTGGCTTTTAATTGAAACAGAAGGTGCAGGTGGAGGAGATTCAAGTTTAGAAAATGCAATAACTCAGGGATATTCTATTGCAGGTGATATTGGAGATGGAACAATAACAGCAGCATTTGGTGTAACAAATTGGTGTAATGAATACTTCTGGAATTTAGGATATCAAGAATATGTTAATAATCAAAGAGGAAGTAACATAGGAATGAATGTAGGAGATCATATTCCAATTGAAGTATGTAATGATGTTGCTATTGCAAAATTAGATTCGGATTTGGAAACAATTCAATCATTGTTCCCTGGACAGACATTTACAGAAACTCAAATAGCCGCATTAATTTCAGTTAGTTATAATTTTGGTTCAATTCCTTCTTCATTGCAGGAAGCTATTCGTTCAGGAAATGAAGGAACAATTGCAAGTACATGGACAACTTTAGGAAGTAGTCAATGGGGTGAATATCCAGGATTAAGAACAAGAAGAGAAGCTGAATATAAAATGTGGAGTGAAGGAAAATATTATAATTGTTATGGATCAGGAGAATTAATTTTTACTTCACAAACACCTTTTACAGATTATTTGAATGGAAATTTCTCAGTATGTAGTTATGGCGGTTAGGTAAAAAATTAAAGGAGATCAACTTATATGGATATTGAAAAAAATAAAAGAAAAATTATATTAATAATTATTGTAATTTTAATTTTTATTATAATATTACTTGCTAGCGTAATTGCTTTGTCTATGAATAAAGAAGATACCGCAAGTGAAGAGAAAATTGATCTTAGTCAGCAGGAAGATAGAATAAAAGAATATCTTGATGGAAAAATGATTCCCCAAGGAATATCAAGTTTTGAAAGAGAATATACAGGCGAAATTGATAGATCTATATTTTATGAACAATTATATTCAATTTCTGTATATTTGCCGGATCTTGTAGCAGATTTAAAAGAAATAACTAATATTGAAGATTATTATTCTGAAAATAAGGATGATATCAAAAAATATATAGGAATAGATAATAGTATTGATTTTGCTGAATTTGTAGACTACTTAAATAATTATGATATATCTGAAGATGAAATAAATTATTGCGTATATGAAAAAGAAACAATTATTAATTATGATGAATATAGTACATTTAAAATGATATTTAATTATAAAAATTGTGGAGATATTGAATTTACAGTAAAGCTTTTAAATGAAGATAGTGAATTTTTTGTATTATCAAGTCCTTTATCAGTAGAATAATAAAGTTATTATAAAAATATCATTTTTGATTTATAAAATTATTTAAAAATAATATATTAAAAAGTCTATTTTAGATTTTGAAATCAAAGATGGGTATTTTACCAAAAAACTCTTGACTTTTAAATTTATTTTTGTTATTATAGAAATGCTTTAATTAAAAGCATTTCTATTTTTTTGTCAATTTATAAAAAATAGAGCATAAAATATAATATGAAAAATGCAGGTATAATTTAGTGGTAAAATGCAACCTTGCCAAGGTTGATTCGCGGGTCCGATTCCCGCTACCTGCTCCA
The DNA here is from genome assembly GCA_944391975.1 of uncultured Clostridia bacterium. Classification (GTDB taxonomy): domain Bacteria; phylum Bacillota; class Clostridia; order TANB77; family CAG-508; genus Scatovivens. Next base: position 30,965 of record CALXVK010000001.1, on the reverse strand, counting down.
TATTTTTATATGGCGCCATGGCCAAGTGGTAAGGCACGAGTCTGCAAAACTCTGATCCCCGGTTCGAATCCGGGTGGCGCCTCCAATAGAAAAGCTCGTAATCACATAATTCTAATGATTACGAGCTTTTTACTTTTATTTTTTTATAAAAAAATGTCAAAAATATTTTTTGACATTTAAATTTTTTTATTCTTTTGATGTATTTTCTGTAGTAGTTGATTTCTTTGATAAAGTTGAAACTTTATTTTTAAGTTGTTTTATTTTATTTACATTTCCTTCAATATCTCCTAAGAAGAATGAAAGAGCAAATCCAAGTATTAAAATAATAAATGATAAAAATGTTTGAAAATTAAGTCCAACTACACAACTTTCATTTAATACACTAGGTATAATTGATAAAAATAATCCAAATATAATAGAAAATGTACCAGTGTAAAATCTTTTTATTAATTTATTTATAATAAAAGATATGATTAATGCACCAAGAACTAAACCAACTCCTGCTGGAATTAATATAGCTAAATTAAAATCAGCAAGAGAACTTACATATAATTCGTATAATCCAAGGCTAGATAAGATTACTGCACTGTCAACACCAGGTATTATAGAAGAGCCTGCAACAGCAATTCCTAAAAAAACAGATTGCAAAAGATTTGGATCTGTTATAGTAGGAAATAGATTTTTATTAAAAGAAAATAGTACTAATCCAAAAATTGCAGCTGCAATAATAAATATGTAATATTTTTTTTGAAATCCTTCTTTTTTAACTTCTTTGTAAAAAAGAGGTATTGTTCCTAAAACTAATCCTAGGAAAGCAAATCTAGTCTGCATTTCAAAATTAGTTAATAGAAAATCTACAATTTTACTAAATAAAATGGCACCTACACCAAATCCTAAAAATAAAGGAAATAAAAATTTTACATTTTCTTTAAAATTTTTAAATAGTGTTCCTATAGCGTTTATTGTTTTTTGATATAAACCTAAAATAACTAAAAAAACGCTTCCGCTTAGTCCTGGCGCAACGCCACCAATTCCGGCAATAATGCCTTTTAAAAAGTTTTTCATTTTATTCCTCCATTATTAATTTATATAATGATTTATAAAGTATACCATATGCATAAAAAAAATGCAAAAAAAATTATTAATATATTATTAATTTTAAAAAAGTTGACATAACATTTTATAAGTGATATATTATCATATATTAAATAATTAAATTAATTTTTACAAAACATATATTTTTGTTATAATCTGCCATTTTTCAATTAATTTTTAAAGTGATACTTAAGAAATAATTAAGAAAAAATTCATAAAAAAATCATTGACTATTATATTAAACAAATATATACTGTTATAAAGAATTACAGTGAAATATGTCTAAATATACGAAAGAATAAAGGAAAAGTTAAATGTAAAATAAATGAAGTAAAAGATGGGGATAATATGAAAAATGTATTTGAAAAAGAGATAGTTGGAGAAAATGTTCTAACTGAAAGTTTAAAAATTAGAAAAAAATATGTATTTGATGTAGAAGTTAATGATACATATGATAACTTGACTTTGACAATGATGTTTTTCTTTTTTGCATTTGCTGGTTGGATAATTGAAGTTTTTTGGATGTATTTACAACAGGGAATTATAGTTAATAGAGGTACATTGATTGGACCTTGGCTTCCAATATATGGATTTAGTTGTATATTTATTTTAAAGCTTTTTACATCAGATAAATGTAAAAGCATTACAAGAAATCCATTAATCACATTTTTAGCGATTATGATTTTATGTTCTGTGGCAGAATACATTACATCATTACTTTTAGAAGCTTTTTATGGACTTCGTTGGTGGGATTATTCAAATGAGCTTTTTAATATCAATGGTAGAGTATGTCTTGAAAATTCATTACTTTTTGGAATAGGAGGTTGTATATGTTTATATTGTATAGGACCATTTTTAAATAGAAAATTACAAAAGATTCCAAAAAGGACTAAAATATTAATTTTATCATTTTTAATATGTATATTTGTTATGGATAATATGTATTGTATGACTCATCCACATACAGGTACTGGAATAACAGAAACACAGATGTTTATGAAAACTTTAAAACTATTTTGATAATAAAAAGAGTTTAATTTATAAGTAATAAATTAAGCTCTTTTTTTTACTATTTTAATAAATTTAAAACATCACCATAAACATAAAAACTACCTACTATAAAATTTACGTTTGAAGGCTTTTCTTTTATAAATTTTAAAGCTTTTTTTAAATCCATTTTATATAATATTTGATTTTTTTTGTAAGTTAAAGCAGTTTTATAGAGTGTTTCTTTTGAAACATATTTTTCATCATTATTTCCTGAAGTAAATATAAAATCAGCATTTTCATCTTCTAAAAGTAATTTTAAAATTGTATTATAATCTTTAGTTTTTAAAATAGAAACTATAAAAGTTTTATGGGAATTTTTATAGTACATATTTACCATATCTTTTAAATTTTGAATTGCAGGTTCGTTATGTGCACCATCAAAAATAATTAATGGATTTTCTGACAATATTTCCATTCTACCTCTATGAATAACAGTTTTTAAACCTTCTCTTATTGAATTCTCTGAAATTTCATATCCGAGTTCATTTAGTATATTCATACATGTAATACATAAACATGCATTTTGAATTTGTTTTTTTCCTTTTAAAATAACTTCTATTTTTTTAAATTTATCAAAATCAAAATATTGAAAGTTATTGTCATAACTATAATTTAATATTTGAGATTTTTTTAATAAGTATAATTTATTATTTTTTTCTTTACATGTTTTTATAAAAACATTATTTATTTCTTTAGATTGCTCAAAGAAAATAGTGCTTGAGTTTTCTTTTATTATTCCAGCTTTTTGTTCAGCTATTTCTGGTAAAGTATTTCCTAAAATATGCATATGGTCAAATCCGATAGATGTAATAATTGAAACAAGTGGCTTTGATATTATATTTGTACAATCATAAAGTCCGCCTAATCCAGTTTCTAAAACTACAAAATCAACATTATTTCTATAAAAATACAAAAGAGCCAAGATTGTTTCAAGTTCAAAAAGAGTAATATTTACATTATGAATATTATTAAATTTTTCTATTTTAGGTTTTAATTCTTCTACTAATATAGAAAATTCATTATCAGTTATTAAATTACCATTTATTGATATTCTTTCATTATATTTAATTAAATGAGGAGACAAAAATTTTCCGTACTTTATATCCTTGCAATTCTAAAATTTTACTAATTATTTCAACTGTACTGCCTTTTCCATTTGTACCAGCAATGTGTATAAATTTCATTTCTGTTTGAAAATTATTGTATTCTTTCATAAAAAATTTCATTGCATCAAGTGATGGATTTTTTGTTCCTTTAAAAAAATTATCTAAATACTTTTTTATGTCTTCCATATAAATTGCTCCTTTTTATAACGAAAACATTATAATCTTTTTAAGTGTGATTGTCTATATTTTGTTAAAAAAATATAATTTTCATTGACTGAAAATATAAGATTTGTTATAACTTAAAATATAGGAAGGAGATTTTATTATGATTGTTAAAAAGGCTGGAACAATTTTATTAAATAAGGATACAAAACAAATTGCTTTAGTATATAGAAAAGAAGATAATGGATATACTTTACCTAAAGGACATTTAGAATTAGGAGAGAGTTTAGAAGAATGTGCTGTAAGAGAAACAGAAGAAGAGACTCTAAACTCAAATCATTTGATTATAAGTGAACCTATAGGAATTGTTAAATATCAAAATACAGATGATGGAGATGTAGAAGTTTATTATTATATTTCTGTATCAGATGGAAAAACTACTAAAGAAATTTTAGAAAAAGATAAAGAAATATGTAAATGGATAGATTTTGAAAATGTTCAAGGAAAATTAGCATATGATAATTTGAAAGAATTATGGAATAATGTAAAAGATTTAGTAAAAAAAATATTAGAAAATGATTGTAAAATAGATAATATAAATTTATCTGAAATTAATTAATAGAAAGGAAATTTATAAAATGTCTGAAAAAGAAAAAATGTTATTAGGTGAATTATATAATGCTGACAATGATGAAGAATTAATTAATCTTAGATTAGAGGCAAAAGAGCTATGTTTTAAATATAATAATTTAAATCCAAGAGATAGTGAAAATAGAAAATTAACTCTTGAAAAAATATTCAAAAAAAGTATAAATCAATGTTTAATAGAACCTAATTTTTATTGTGATTATGGATTTAATATTGAAATAGGAGAAAATTTCTATTCAAATCATAATTTGGTTATTTTAGATGCAAACAAAGTTAAGTTTGGAGATAATGTATTTATAGGACCTAATTGCGGATTTTATACATCTGGTCATCCATTGGATTATCAAACTAGAAATAAACCTTTAGAATACGCTAAACCTATTACAATTGGTAATAATGTTTGGATAGGTGGAAATGTATGTGTAATGCCTGGAGTAACAATTGGAAGCAATACCGTCATAGGTGCTGGAAGTGTTGTAACAAAAGATATTCCAGATAATGTAATTGCAGTAGGAAATCCATGTAAAGTTTTAAAAAATATATAAAGTTGTTTATTGTAAAGAGATGATTAATATGATAAAATAATAATGTTTTAGAGAAGAAATAGCGTAATAAAACTCAAGATAAAATCATAATATTAAATAGTTTTTAAGGAGGATATTATGATTGTTTTGAGTAAAAAAAGAATAGTTTTTTTAATTTCTACTTTAATGATTTCTTTCATTACGATTTTTATCAATGGAATAGTTTATGGAGAAATTTTCTCAAGTAATGGTTACACTGTAATTTTAGATGCAGGACATGGTGAGCCTGATCGGACGGAGCAGTAAGTGCTGATCGGAATTTCAGAGGCTGAAATTAACTTAAAAATTGTTTTGAAATTGCAAGAGCTTTTAGAACAAAGTGGATATACAGTAATTTTAACAAGATCTGATGAAAATGGAATTTATGATTTAGATGAAGAAAGCATAAAAAATAAAAAGATATCTGATTTAAAAAATAGAGTTCAGCTTGCAAATAAAGAAGAAGCAGATATATTTGTTTCTATTCATCTTAATAAAATTGAACAGAATCAGTATTATGGGTGGCAAACTTTTTATCAAGAAAGTAATGAAAACAGTAAAATTTTGGCGGATAAAATACAAAATAATTTAAACTATTCTATTCAAAAAGAAAATAAAAGAGAAATTTTACCATTATCTGGAAAATATATTATGGATAATGTAAAGGTTCCAACAGTTACAGTTGAGTGTGGCTTTTTATCAAATGAGCAAGAAACAAAAGAATTGAATACTGATAGTTATCAATCAGAATTAGCCTGGGGAATATATACTGGTATTATAGATTATTTTATAAAATAAAATATATAGTTCAAATTTATTGAACAGAAAAGAGGTAAAAATGGGAGAATTATGGGATATCTATGATGTAAACAAACAAAAGACAGGAAGATATGCAGAAAGAGAAGTTTATGAATTTAAACCAGGAGAATACCATATTGTAGTTAATGCACTAATTATGAATTCTAATAATGAAATTTTGATAACTAAAAGAGCACCTTTTAAACCATTTGGACTTATGTGGGAATGTAATGGAGGCTCTATTTTAAAGGATGAGACAAGCTTACAAGGAATTTTAAGAGAAGTTAAAGAAGAACTTCGGATTAGAATTTCAGGAAAAAGATGCAATACTTTTTAAAGAAATTAGAAGAGATGAAACAACAATACCAAATTTTAAAGATGTATGGTTATTTAAAAAAGATATTAAAGCTGAAGATATAACATTTCCAGATGGAGAGTCAATAGAGGCGAAATGGGTAGGAATTGATAAATTTATTGAAATGGAAAAGAATGAAGAAATTGTTCCAAGTTTTGAAATGAATGAACAAGAATTTAAAAGAGCAGTAATGCTTTTAAATGAAAAAAGTTAACTTTTAGAGAGGAAAAATATATGCAGTATGAATATGTTCTAGTAAATCGGTGAAAAAATATATTTTTATTTACAAAAGAAAAATGTAAAAAATTTGATTTTAAGAGTTAAGTCTAGTAGTGAAATTGTCTTAACTATTCCTAAAAGAGTAACTATTGAACAGGGAAAAGAATTTGTTAAGAAAAAAATAAATTGGATAAAAAAACAACAAGCTAAATATAAAAGTTTTGAAAATAAAAAAGAAACATCTGATTTTGAAAATGGAGATATTGTTTATTTTTTAGGTAATAAATATAAATTAAAAGTTATTCCTAATGAGAAAAATTCTATTAAAATTGAAAATGAATATTTGATTTTAAATATAAGAAAAAATTATATTGAAAATAAAGTATATATTTCAAATACTTATGATAAACTTTTAAAAGAATATGCAAAAACAGTATTTCAGGACTTAGTTATAAAATATCAAGCTCAAATGATAAAATATAAAATTAAGATACCAGAAATAGAAATAAGAAAAATGAAAAGTAGATGGGGAAGTTGCTTTTGTACTAAAAATAAAATTGTATTAAATTTGAGTTTAATAAAAACTCCTATAGAGTGTATAGAGTACGTTGTGGTACATGAGTTATCTCATTTTAGATATCAAAATCATAGTAAAAATTTTTATAATTTTATAAGTATATTTATTCCTGATTGGAATGAAAGAAGAAGAATTTTAAATAAAGAATATGGATTTGTAATATAAAAATCTCACTAAATTTTTAGTGAGATTTTTTATGATATAAATTTAGAGTTATATAAATCATTAAATTAATTTAAGAATAAATTTTGAAAAAAATGCAAAAAATAAACCAAAAATCTTAATAATTATAAAGGGGAAATTATGGTTTATAAATCTCTAAATATTTCAGGAGTTTTACTTGATAAAAATCAACTTTTAAAATACATGGAAAAAATTGCTGCTGAGCATACAATAAAAATTACATCAAATAAAAATACTTATCCGATTCCTAGTTTAAATGAGAATTATCAATTTATTTTTGAAACATATAAGCTTCTAAATGAGCACATAAAGCTTGGAATAAAAATTCATTCTGCAGGTGAATGGATTTTGGATAATTTTTATATTATAGAAGAAATGGTCAAATCTATTAAAAAGGAACTTACTTTAAAAAAATATTCTAAAATGATAGGTATAGCTTCTGGAAAATATGAAGGATTTGCTAGATGTTATGTTTTAGCAGGAGAGATAGTATCTTTTTCAGATTGTAGAATTGATTCTGATATTATATATTCATGTTTAGAAGCATATCAAAATTATAAAATGCTTAGTATTGAGGAAATAGCAAATTTTGGAGTATTTTTAAAAATAGCTATAATTAATCATATAAAAGAAGTTTGTGAAAGAATTTTTTCATCTCAAATTCAAAGATTTAAAGTTGAAGAAATAATAGAAAGATTAGTTGAGAAAAAAGATGTTAAAGAAAGAGTATTTATTAATAGAATTAATTATAATAGTAGTTTTGAAAATGAACTTAAATATCCATTTATTGAATATATGTCTTATAGACTTAAAAAATATGGCAAATTAGCATCAAGTTATCAAGATATTTTAGAAAGTGAAGTTCTAAAAATGGGACTTACTGTAAATGAAGTAGTACAAAAAGAGCATTTATATATTGCAACTTTAAAAATTACAGTAGGAAATTGTATAAAAAGTTTAAAAGATATTTCTAGAATTGATTTTACTGAACTTCTTGGAAAAATGAATGGAACAGAAGAAATACTAAATAAAGACCCTGCAGGAATTTATAAAAATATGGAACAGGAAAGTAAAAACTATTATAAAGCTATTATTGAAAAAATGTCTAAAAAAAGTAAGATTTCAGAGGTTTATATTGCAGAAAAAGCTTTAGAATTAGCTAAAAGATATGAAAATTCTGAAGGATTAGTTAAAAAGAGAAAGTCACATGTTGGATATTATTTAATTGATGAAGGTTTTGTAGAACTTAAAAGTGTAGTTTTTGAAAGAAAGTTTAAATATAAGAGTTTAGAATATAAGGCAAGAATTTATATTGGAACATTTTGGGGGTTAAGTTTATTACTAAATTTTTTAATTACACTTTTTATATATTTACAAATAAATAGTTTAATTTTATGGGGTATTTCTTTTATATTTTTATTTATTCCTGTTTCAGAAATTGTAATCAGATGTATGAATTATTTAATGAGTAAGTTTAAATCTCCAACATTAATTCCCAAACTTAATTTTGAAGATGGGATTCCACCTCAGTCTACTACATTTGTAGTTATACCTACAATATTAAAAACAAAAGAAAAAGTATTAGAAATGATAAAAAAATTAGAAGTATATTATTTAGCTAATCCACATGAAAATTTGTATTTTGCACTTCTTGGAGATGTTTCAGAAGAACAAAATAAAATTATGAAGTTTGATAATGAAATAATAAAAACAGGTATAAATGAGATAAGAAAGTTAAATGAAAAATATAAAACAAATAATTTTAATAGATTTCATTTTTTATATAGAAAAAGAACTTGGAGTGATACAGAAAATAAGTTTATAGGTTGGGAAAGAAAAAGAGGTATTTTAGTTGAATTTAATAGATATATTAAAAATTTAGAATCAAATAAATTTTGGGCAAATACTATAGAGGATCAGAAACAGGATATGCCTAACTTTAAATATATTATAACACTTGATTCAGATACAAATTTAAGTTTAAATTCTGCTGGAAGATTAGTTGGAAGTATGAGTCATATTCTTAATTTACCAGTTATAGAAGATGGTAAAGTAGTAAATGGATATGGAATAATGCAACCAAGGATTGGACTAGACTTAGATGTAAAAAGAAAAACAAAATTTGCAAAAATTTATAGTATTCCAGGAGGTATTGATTTTTATACAAATGCCATTTCTGATATATACCAAGATTATTTTAAAGAGGGCATTTTTACAGGAAAAGGAATTTATGATGTTGATGTATATAATCAAATTTTAGAAAATGAAATACCGGAAAATACAGTTTTAAGTCATGACCTTTTAGAAGGTAATTTTTTGCGTTTAGGATTACTTACAGATGTTATGCTTTTAGATGGATATCCAACAAAATATATTTCTTATATGAAAAGAAACCATAGATGGATAAGAGGAGATTTTCAAATTGTAAAATGGCTTAGAAGTAAAAAATTAAATGATATATCAAAATTTAAGATATTTGATAATTTAAGAAGAGCTATATTAAAAATAAGTAGTTTAAGTTTGCTTATACTTTCATTTATTGCTTTTAAATATAATTTCTTTATCGGTACTCTTAGTATGCTTTTATCAATAGTTTCAGTAGTTATAACATATCTTTTAAATATTATAAATTTTATAGTTTTTAAAGAGAGTCAAGTTGTAGGATCAATTTATTCACATAAAAAATTTTCAAAAGATTTTAGTGATATTTCACTAAGTTTTTATAAAATATTTTTAGAGATTATATTTTTACCTTATGAAGCATGGATTAACTTGGATGCAATGATAAGAAGCATCTATAGAATGATTAAAAAGAAAAGATTATTGGAATGGACAACTGCTGAAGATAGTGAAAATAAAACTCAAAATAATTTATTTATCACTTATAAAGAAATGATTATTAACGTAATTTTAGGAATAGTATTTTTATTCGGAAATATTGGGTTTAAGATATTAGGAGTCTTATTTTTAATTGCTCCATATATTGCTTATAGTTTAAGTAAAGAAATTAAAAATACTTTTGAGATATCAGTAGAAAGCAAAAAGGATTTAAAAGAAATAGCGTATAGAACATGGAAGTTTTTTGAGGATCATTTAAATGAAGAAAATCACTATTTAGTATGCGACAACTATCAAGAGGATAGAAAACCAGAAACTGTTAAAAGAACTTCTTCTACAAATATTGGTTTAGAATTGCTTTCAATAATGTCTGCGTACGATTTAGGTTTTATAGATTTTGAAAAAGCAAAAGATTATATAAAAAAAGTTATAAATAGTATAAAAATTATGGCTAAATGGAATGGTCATTTATATAATTGGTATGAAACAGATACTTTAGAGCCACTAAAACCAAGGTATGTTTCGACAGTTGATAGTGGAAATTTAGTTGGATATTTATATGTAATAAAAGAGTTTTTAAAACAGTATATGGAAGAAGATGGAGTTCATTTTTTATATGAAGACATTGATAAAATAATTTGTGATACAGATTTTTCTAAATTATATAGTGAGAAAAATAAATTGTTTTCAGTAGGATTTAACTTAGAGGAAAATAGTTTAACAGATTCATATTATGATTTTTTAGCGAGTGAAGCAAGACAGGCAAGTATAGTTGCAATAAGTAGAAGACAAGTCCCTGTAAAACACTGGAATTCGTTGAGCAGAACTATAACAATATATAAAGGTTACAAAGGATTAATTTCATGGACTGGAACAGCATTTGAATATTTAATGCCAAATTTAAATTTAAAAAGATATGAAGGCAGTTTATTAGATGAATCAAGTAAATTTGCTATTATGAGTCAAAAAGATTATTGTAGTAGGCTAGGTGTGCCATGGGGAGTATCTGAATCAGCTTATAATTTAAGAGATTTAAATAATAATTATCAATATAAAGCATTTGGTATTCCATGGTTAGGATTGAAAAGAGGATTAGAATACGATTTAGTCGTATCTCCTTACAGTACATTCTTGGCGCTTCAAGATGGAGAAAAAAGTGCAATCCATAATATAAATGAACTAAAAAAAGTTGGTGCTTTTGGAGAATATGGATTTTATGAAGCAGTTGACTATACTTTAAATAGATTAAAAAAAGGAGAAAAATATGCAGTTGTAAAAACTTATATGGCTCATCATCAAGGTTTAATTTTAAATTCTATTAATAATGTATTAAATCAAGATATAATTCAAAAAAGATTTAATAATAATCCTGAAATAGAAGCAGTTAATATGCTATTAGAAGAAAGAATGCCTGTTGATCTAATTATTACTAAAGAAAAGAAAGAAACACCTGAAAAATTTAAGAATTATGGAGATATAGGCTATATAGAAAGAATTATAGATAAACCTGATAAATTGGATTTAAAATATAATGTTATTTCTAATTCAGACTATAAAATTGTAATTAATGGTTTTGGTGAGGGATATAGTCAATATAAAGACATAATAGTAAATAAATATAAACCAGGATATGAAATAAAACAAGGTATATTCTTTTATGTTAAAAATTTAAAAACTAAAAAGATAATAGAAATTGGAAAAAATAGTAAAGTAAGCTTTACAGGAGATAAAGCAAAATTTATAAAACAAGATGGAGGACTTAAATTTACTTATAATATAACAGTAAATCCTAATAAACCTGTGGAGATAAGAAGTTTAGAAATTGAAAATTTAGGAAGTAGTGAAGAAATGCTAGATATAACAGCAGATTTTATTCCTAGTCTTAATGAAAAAAGTGCAGAATATGCGCATCCAGCATTTAGTAGTATGTTTTTAAATTTTGAGAAAAATAAGGATAATATTTTGATAGAAAGAAAATCAAAATCCCTTGATAAATTTATGTATGCAGCAATCAATTTATACACAGAAAATGGAGAAATTGTGGATAAAGGTTTTGAAATAGATCAAGAAAAATATTTAGGTAGAAATAATTTTGATATACCAATTGGGGTTAAAAATTCAAAAAAGTTTAGTAACCAAACAGGATATGTAATAAACAAGATTTATGCAGAAAGAAAAACTATAAAAATAGCTAAAAACGAGAAAATAAATATTAATTTATTAATTAGTGTAAATGAAAATAAAGAAGAAGCAATAAAAAATTTGGAACAGATGAAAAATTTAGATGAAATATTAAAAATATTTGATGTTGGAAAAGCAAGAATTGAAGAAGAAATGAAATATTTACAGATAAATTCAAAACAATCAGCTGAGTATCAAGAATTACTAAATTATATATTAGAAGAAAATATATGTAGAAATATAAATTTGGATTTAAATAAAGACTATGAAATAAATAGTTTATGGAAATATGGAATATCAGGAGATTTACCGATAGTTTTAGTAAAAATAAAAAATTTGAATTCAGTTGATAATGTAAGAGAAATAATAGAAAGTTATATGTTTTATAGAGTAAAAAACATTTATATAGATTTGGTAATATTAGATGAGGGAAAAGAAATTTATAATAGATTAGTTCAAAAAGCGGTTGAAGATATAGTAATGGATAAACAAATTATTTATTTAAGAAATGTTAAATCAGGTATTTTCATTTTAAATAAAAATTTAATGGAACCAGATGATTTGCAAGTGTTAGAGTTAAAATCTAAAATAATTTTAATATCAGAAAATGGTGGTATATCTGACTTTTTAAAAACCAAAAGTGAAACTACATTTGAAAAACAAAAAAATATAGAAATTAAACAAGATGAAGAAATTTTAGAAAGAAGAGAAGAAGATTTACAATTTTTTAATGGTTATGGAGGATTTACTACAAATGGGAAAGAATATAAATTTGCAGTAAACCAAGAAAATAAATTACCTACAATTTGGAGCAATTGTATTTCAAATAAAATGTTTGGTGTAGTTGTTACTGAAAATATGTGTGATATTATTTGGAATAAAAATAGTAGATTAAATCGAATAACTAGTTGGAACAATGATACTGTTTTGAATATTCCATCTCAAATAATATATATAAGAAATATGAAAAACAATAAAGTTTGGACTTTAAATTCTAATATTTATCCAAATAAAAATTATTATTATATAACTTATGGACATGGATATGCAAAATTTCAAAATGTGAGTGATGGAATATTACAAGAATCTAATATTTTTGTTCCTTTAGATAAATCAGCATGTATAAATAAGATTAGATTTAAAAATACAACCTCAGAATATAAAGAATTAAACATTATTGTATATATAAAACTTGTATTAGGAGAAGAAGAAACAGTTACATCTGGAAATATATATATTGATAAAAAAAATAATATTATTTTTGCTAAAAATTATATTGGAGTCCAAGAATTCCAAAAAATAGCATATATAACGTCAAATGAAAAGATGTTAAGCTATACTAAAAGTAAAAAAATATTTTTTGGAAGAGGAGATTTAAGATTACCTGATTCGTTATTTAATAATAATTTTGAAAATCAAAATGGAATTGGAAATTGTATAGGTATAGAATTTAAAATAAATTTAGAAGCATATGAAGAAAAGTTTTTAAATATAGTTATAGGTCAAGAAAACACAGAAGAAGATATTGAAAAACAGATTGAAGAACTAACTGATATAAAATTTATAGATGATTCTTTAAATGATGTATATAAGAAATGGCTAAATTTAAGTAATACTTTAGTTGTTCAAACACCTGAAGATGATTTTAATATAATGGCTAATGGATGGTTAATATATCAAACATTAAGTTGTAGGATTTGGGCAAAAACAGCATTTTATCAATCAGGAGGAGCATATGGATTTAGGGATCAACTTCAAGATTGTTTAGGAATGAAATATATTGATCAAGGTATATTAAAAGAGCAAATTATAAAATGTGCTGAACATCAATTTATAGAAGGAGATGTTTTGCATTGGTGGCATGAAGAAACTAAAAAAGGTTGTAGAACAAGATTTTCGGATGATTTATTATGGTTGCCATATTCAGTAGTTGAATATATAAATGTTACAGCGGATTATAGCATTTTAGAAGAAAAAGTTGCATATTTAAAAGGAGAAAGTTTAAAAGAAAATGAACAAGAGACTTATAACCAATTTTATAAAACAGAAGAACAAGAAACAATATATGAACATTGTATAAAAGCAATTAATAAAAGTTTGAATTTTGGAGAAGAGGGATTTCCTAAGATCGGTTCAGGAGACTGGAATGATGGCTTTAGCAATATAGGTACTAAAGGAAAAGGAGAAAGTGTATGGCTTCGGATTTTTCTTATATGATATATTAAACAAGTTTTTAAGTGTTTGTGAATATGAAAAAGATGATACTAATAAAAATAAATTTGAAAAGATAAAAGAAGAATTAAAAAGAAATTTAAATACTAAAGGATGGGATGGAAGATGGTTTAAAAGAGCCATAACAGATGATGGTAATATTTTAGGAAGTGTTACTAGCGAAGAGTGCAAAATAGATAATATTTCACAGAGTTGGGGTGTTATATCTGATTGTGCTGACAATGATAAAAAATATATTTCTATTGAAGAAGCAGAAAATAGTTTGGTTGATAGAGATAACAAAATTATTAAATTATTTTGGCCTGCATTTAAGAATTGTAATTTTAATCCAGGATATATAAAAGCTTATCCAGAAGGAATAAGAGAAAATGGTGGTCAGTATACACATGCTGCAATATGGTTTATTATTGCACTATCAAAATTAGGGTTTGGCGAAAAAGCGGTTCAGTTAGCTAAAATGATAAATCCAATAAACCATTCTTTAAATTTAGATAATGCAAAGAAATATAGAGTAGAACCATATGTTATATCAGCAGATGTATATTCAGCTGAAAATTTACAAGGAACTGGTGGTTGGAGTTGGTATACAGGTTCTAGTGGATGGTACTATAATCTAATTACAGAGCATATTTTAGGACTTAAAATTGAATCAAAATATTTGAAAATTGAACCATGTATTTCAGAAAATTGGAAAGAATATGAAATGCATTATAAATATAAGACTTCAGCTTATAACATAAAGGTAAAAAATCCAAACAAAAAAAACACAGGAATAACCAAGTTCTTAGTAAATGGGGAAGAAAATAAAGATAAAAAAGTTTTGTTAGTTGATGATGGAAAAATTTATAACATAGAAATTATAATGTAAAACAAAGCTCCTTATGTGCTTGACATAAAGGAGCTTTGTAAAATATAATATGTTAAGACTTTATATTTTAGCAGGAGGTATACATATGGAAAAATTATTTAAAAGAAAAATAAGAAGACCTAAGAAAAGTAAAGAGGAAATAAAAAAAGAGGCAGAAAAGATAGTTGCTAATGCTACTGAAAGAGTTGACGATATGAGTTTAGTGAATCAAGTTGCTAAACAAACATTAATAGAAGCACAGGATTTTATTACATCGAGTTCAGATGCTAGTAGAATCGCTGAACTTTCTGTAGAAGAAAAAGAAAAAGCAACTGAGCTTTTAAGAGCAATAGCAAAGGTATTAATTGAAAGTGATAAAATTCCAAATGAAACAGCAGGAGAATTTATAAAAAATCTTATTCAAACTGATTCAAAAGTTGTAGGAGTTGCTGTTGCAGAAGAAGCTTCTTTTATTCCAGATGAGCAATTAAAACAAATTATAGGTATTCCTGAAGTAGAAGTAAAAGATGCGGAAAGAATCATTCCGGGAATAGAAGATGAAAAAACAAGAGCAAAGGTTCAAGAAGATCTCGATTTAGCTAAACTACAAAAATTGTATTTAAATCAAGATATAAGCAATGATTCAGAATTTATTAATAATCTTTATAGGATTAAAGGTAAAAATATAGATAGTCCAAGGATAAATGAAATGTTAAGAAAAGTAGTTGCAAGAAGAGTAGCCGTTTATTATTCTGTGCTTAAAGCAGTGACAATAAATAGATACACAAGTATTATATCTCCAGTTCAAATGTTAGAATGTGATATTTCAAAATTGGCTAAAAGAGAATATGAAAAACTAGAAGTTGATGGAAGTGAAAAAGAATTTGATATTAAAACTTGTCAAACAATGGTTATTGACGAATTAGCAAAAGAACTTGCAAATCAGTATTTTAGCCAAGATCCAGTTAATAGGACTATGATACTTCCAGAATCATCAGCTATAAGAAAATTAAGTGAAGAAGAAGAGGAAGAATTAATAAATCAGCTTGAGATAAGATGTGCTAATAAGAAAGAGCCATTAAAAAAACATCAAATTCAAGATATAAGAAATCAAATTCATGGATATGTTAAAACAGAGGAAGTGGAATCATTGAGAATTTCTTTAGATTCTGTTTCGAATATGGATTTGAGAAAGATGTTGGCAACTGATTTTGAGAGTATATTAAATATGATTCAAGAATTTCCTGAAAAAGAACAGCAAAAGATAATGAGTTTACTTCTTACAATGACAGAAAAAGTTACGGAAAAAGTTAAAGGAATGAAAAGTTCTGACAAAGCTCCTCAACCTAAACCATCTACTTTTGATAATAAAAGTGAAGGTCGTTAAGCTTTAAAAATATTTGAAAAAAATTTGTAAAAAACTTGTAATAATTATTTTAATGTGATATAAAGAATATGTAAAATTTGAAAAGGGAAGGTGACATTAGGAGTGGAAAACGTAATTGATAGAGATAAAAAAACTATACTTATAGTTGATGATGAAAAAAATATTAGAGATCTGCTAGCTTTTAATTTACAAAATGAAGGATATAATACGATTGAGGCATCAGATGGAGTAGAAGCTGTTGATGTTGCTTTAAAAGATAAACCAGATTTAATTTTACTTGATGTAATGTTACCAAAGTTAGATGGAAAATCTGTATGCAAAAAGTTAAGATATTCTTTAAATATGTCAAATATTCCAATATTGATGATTTCTGCCAAAGATACGGAAACAGATAAAATTGTTGGATTAGAAATTGGTGCAGATGATTATATTACAAAACCTTTTCAAATTAGAGAAGTTATTGCAAGAGTAAAAGCTAATTTGAGAAAAGCAGAATTAAATGCAAATATTGATACTGCTCAAACAAAAACAGAAAATAAAGATGATATAATTAAAGTTGGAGATTTGACACTTGATTTAAAACGCGTTGAAGCAAAGGTAAAAGATAAAGTAATTAATTTAACGAAAAAAGAGTTTGATGTATTAAAATATTTAGCTGCTCAACCAGGACAAGTTGTTACAAGAGAAATGCTTTTAAGAGATGTTTGGGAGTATGAAGAATATGTTGGTGCAATTAGAACCATAGATGTAACAATGAATAGAATTAGAGATAAAATTGAAAAGGATAAAGCAAATCCAAAAATTCTCATTACCAAAAGAGGATCTGGATATTATGTTACTGATAAAAATATTTAAAAATATCTTAGGACTTTTAAAGTCCTAAGATATTTTTTTATAGTAAAATCTCTATGTGCTTATATTATGCAAAGATTTTAAATTATTTTTAAAATTTACTTGAATAAAAAAACATATAAGTATATAATAAGAACAGCATAAAATAGGAGTTAGTTTGAAAAAGTATATTTTTTAAACGGGAAAGTTAAAATGTTAAAGAGCATACAAATAAAAATTGTTATGATTTTTACTATTTTGGGTATCATTGTAATAACAGGTTTAGGATTGTTTAGTTTATATAAATTAGATGCAGTTAGTTCTTATTTAAATGCTGATTTAGAGGCTCAAAAATATGTAGTTGAGCAAGCAGAACAATTAAAAAATGCTATTTATTGTTCATTGGGTGCTTTTATTATTTTTGCTATTATATTTAGTTTTATAATAGCAAAGGTTGTTTTAGCGCCAATTTCTAAATTAGTTAAAAGTGCTGAAAGTATCGCTCATGGAAAATATTTAAGCGATGGAAAATTATCTAAATCAGAAAATAAAAATGAATTTGATGATTTAGCAGATGCTTTTGGTCTAATGAACCAAGAATTAAAAGAAAATCTTAATGAGGTTACAAGACAAAAGAAACAAATTGAAACTATATTATTACACATGACAGACGGAATCATAGCATTTAATATCAAAGGAAAAATTATTCATATAAATCATGCGGCCAAAACATTTTTAAATGTAAATGAAAATCAAACTTTTGAAGAAATTTTTACCAAATATGATGTAGATATAAATATGGAAAAAATAATATATTTAGAAAATTGGACTTCTTCAGAAAGAAAAATACAAGTAGATGACAAAACAATGAATTTATTTTTCGCCTCATTTAAAAATGAAAATGATAGGCCGGCAGGTGTCATGGTTGTGATTCAGGATATAACAGAACATGTTAAATTAGATAGTATGAGAAAAGAGTTTGTTGCAGATGTCTCACATGAGCTAAAAACACCAATAACATCAATAATGGGATATTCAGATACTCTTCTTCAAAGCAATGTTCCGGAAGAAATGCAAAAAGATTTTTTAGGAAGAATTTCTGATGAAGCAAATAGAATGGCTGAATTAGTTGGCGATTTATTAACATTATCCAGGTATGAAAATAATACAACTGTTGTAAAAGATGAATTTGACTTAGGAGAATTAGTAAAACAAACAGTTGATAGATTAAAATTTGAATTTGAAAGGAAAAATCAAGATGCAGAATGTTTAATAACAGCTGATGTTCCGTTAGTTTATGCAGATAAACAAGGAATTGAAAGAGTAGTTTTGAATATAATTTCCAATAGTATAAAATATACAGGAGAAAATGGAACAATTAAAGTTTATGTTGGATTTGTTTATAATGATGCCTATATTAAAGTTATTGATAATGGAATAGGTATTCCAAAAGAAGATATAGACAAAGTTTTTGAGAGATTTTATAGAGTTGATAAATCTAGAACTCGCGAAATGGGTGGAACAGGACTTCGGACTTCCAATAGCAAAAGAGATTTTAACACAAAATAATGGAAGAATTGATATAAAAAGCGAGCTTGGAAAAGGTACAGAAGTAGTAATTAGAATACCGACAAAAAAGGCTATGGAAAAAAGCCAAAAGAGTACAACAGAAAAAAATAGAGAGGATGGAAAATTATGAAAAAATTAAAAACAAGTTTAACTTTATCTGTAGCATCTTTATTATTTTGGAGTAATAATTGTTTTGCTGCTACAGCAGGAACTTCTTCAGAAACTGCGAGTATAACAAAATATATTGCAATTGGAGTCGCTGTTTTAATTGTAATTTTACTTTTATTTTTAGGATATAAAATGGATTCAAAAGATAGTGAACAAATAAATTATTCAACTAAGAAATCAAAGAAGAAAGAAAAAAATGTAAAAAAAGAAGATCCTAAATATGAATTTGACAATATTGCTTATGAAGAAGATAGTGTAAATACTAATGATTTATCAGAAACAATGGAATATGAAGACGATTCAGATAATGAGGAATCTCTATTTTCTACAATGAATAATGATGAAATGGATACATCTATTATTGATAGCTTAGATGATGAAGAAAATAATATTGAATTGCCACAACCAGAAGAAACAAAAGAACCAAAAGACTCAGAAGAATATGGTGAAGTTTTTGATACAAGTATAATAGATAGTATAGATGATGAAGAAGTAGAAACTCCAAAAAATAATATAGAAGAAACAATGGTTTTTAATAATCCACCAATAGAAAAAAATGAGGAAAACACATTAGAAGAAAAAGTTGAAGATGTTGATCCGATTATGGATGAATTAAATAATCTTGATACAACAGAGACTGATTTTGAGGGCTTTTCTATATCTTCAAAAGACAATTCAAAAGAGGAAGTTAAGGAAGAAAAAAAGCCTCATAAAAGATATACAAAAGTAAAAAAAGCCTCTAGTTCAGCAGATGATTTTTTAGCACAAATGGAAGAAAATTTAAAAAATGATAAAAAAGAAAGAGATGCAAGAAAATCTAAAAAATAATAAGCTTAAAAAAGGAGAATGTACAATTGGAAGATGACAAAGCAAAAGCTCCAAAAATTCATATGAGCGATAAAACAAAAAATATATTAGAGTGGATAATATGTATATTAATTGCTGTTATTTTAACATTATTATTTAGATATTATATAGCAACTCCAACAGTAGTAAAGCAAGTTTCTATGTATCCAACTCTTGAAGAAAATCAAAGATTAATAGTTTCAAGAACTTTTAGAATTACAGGAAATATGCCGGAAAGAGGAGATATAGTAACTTTTGAGGCACCATCTTATATATATTCTTCATCAACAATTGATCAAACAAATCCGGTTGCGATATATTCTGATGAAGAAAGAGGAATAGTATCAAACTTTTTTTATAATGTATTAGAAATAACTAAAAGAAGTTATATAAAAAGAGTTATAGCTATGCCAGGCGAACATGTTCAAATAAGAGATGGAAAAGTATATATAAATGGTAATGAGTTAGAAGAAGATTATTTACAACCAGATGTAATAACAGAATCTGAGATTCTAACTGATTTTATTGTTCCAGAAGGCTATCTTTTCTGTATGGGGGATAATAGAACTCAAAGTACAGATTGCAGAAGTTTTGGATGTATACCTTATGATAAAATAGAAGGTGTTGTAATTTGTAGATTTTGGCCATTAAATAAGATTGGAACTGTTAAATAAAGAAAGGATAAGCAATTGAAATTTAAAGATGTAATTGGAAACGAAAACGTTAAAAATTACTTAAGAAAAAGTATAGAAAATAATAATATATTACATAGTTATATGTTCATTGGAACAGAAGGTATTCGGCAAACTTAAAATAGCAAAAGAGTTTGCCAAATATATTCTTTGTTTAAGTCCAAATGAGGATAACTGTAATTGTAAATCTTGTATATGTTTTGATGGAAATAATCATCCGGATTTTGAAATAATTAATGAAATAGGTGAAACTATTAAAATTGAACAAATTAGAAATCTTATCAATAAAGTGATAGAAAAACCTATTGTTTCAAATCGAAAAGTATATATTATTAATGATAGTGAAAAAATAACAAAAGAGGCTCAAAATTGTTTACTAAAGACTTTAGAAGAACCGCCAGAGTTTGTAACTATAATTCTTATATCATCAAATGAAAATTTGATTTTAAATACAATTAAATCAAGATGTATGAAAATTAAGTTTTCAAATATTGAAGATAGAGAATTAATAGATTATGCAAAAAATAATTTAGGATATGAAAAAATTACTGAAAATATGTTAAAAGCATTTGGAGGTAGTATTGGAAAGGCGATTAATCTTAAAGAAAATGAAGAATTGTATTCACAAATAGATATACTTATAGATAATATGAAAAAGAAGGATATTATTTCTATTTTTTTAGACTCAAAATTTTTATATAATAAAGAAAAGATTTTTGAAATCTTAGATTATTTAGTAGTGTGTTTGTATGCAAAGTCTGAAGAAAATATATATTTTTTAGAATGTATTAATCAAGTAAATGATTGTATAAATAAATTGAAGTCTAATGCAAATTTGGACATGAGTATAGATAATTTGATATATAATATTTGGAGGAACTTAAATGAGAAAAATTACAGGAGTTAAATTTAAGAAAACAGGTAAAACATATTATTTTGACCCATTAGATTTTAAATTAGAAAAAGAAATGAATGTAATAGTAGATACAGCAATGGGGGAAGAATTTGGCGAAGTTGTAATACCTTTTAAAGAAGTTGAAGATGATAAAATTACTGAACCATTAAAAAAAGTTATTAGAATAGTTAATGATAAAGATAGAAAAATGTATAAAGAAAATAAAGCTAAAGAGCCAGAAGCCAAAGAAATCTTTGAAAAGAAAGTTAAAGAACATGGATTAAAAATGAAATTGGTTGAAGTTGAATATAAATTTGATGGAAGCAAAGTTATATTTTACTTTACAGCTGATGGAAGAATTGATTTTAGAGAGCTTGTAAAAGATTTGGCAGCAATTTTTAAAACAAGAATTGAACTACGACAAATAGGAGTTAGAGATGAAGTTAGAAGAATTGGTGGCTGTGGCGTTTGTGGTAGAGAATTATGCTGTACTAAGTTTTTAAATAATTTTGAAACAGTTTCTATAAAAATGGCTAAAGAACAAAATATTTCTTTAAATCCTTCTAAAATTTCTGGAAATTGTGGTAGACTTATGTGTTGCCTTAAATATGAAGAATGTGTTTATACAGATAAAATAAAAAGTCTTCCAAAAGTAGGAGCAACTGTAAAAACAGAAGATGGAGTTGGAGAAGTTGTTTCTATTGAAACTTTAAAAGAAAGATTAAGAATTAAATTTAAAGATGGTGAAGATACATTTTTTAAGAAATATGATGCAAAAGATGTAACTGTTTTAAAAGATGTAGAAGTAGATGATAAAATTACTGCAAAAGACGTGGAAAATGAAGAAGATTTAAGAGAACTAGAAGAACTTGAGAAATTAGATAAAACAGAAAAATCAGAAAATGATTACTAAAAAATGAAATTTAGGGACACTCTGGAGTGCGGAAAAAATGCCACAGTGTCCCTAAATTAAAAAAATAATCCCAATCTATATATGATTGGGAATTTTTTTATTTAATTATTCTAAATCTGGTGCTCCTACTGGACATACTCCAGCGCATGTACCACACTCTATGCATGTACTTTTATCTATTACATAGCATGTATCTCCTTGTTTTATGCAACTTACTGGGCAAGCACCTTCACAAGCTCCGCAGCTAATGCATTTTTCTGGATTAATTTTATAAGCCATTTTAATATAGCCTCCTTCCTTAAGTAAAATTTAAATTTAATTATAAATTTCACTTTTGTATGATTTAAAATATTATATTATTTCAAATTTGTTTTGTCAATTTTAAAATTACGAATTTTAAACATTTTTTATGTATTTTTAAGTTATTTGATTTAAAATCTTTAATAAAGCCTATTTATATGTAAAATTAAAATTGATATTTTATTAAATTATATTTTTTGGCTAATTTGGTTGATATAAAAAATCAGTAATGATATAATATCAAAAAACTAAAGATATAAGAAGGTGAGAGATATAGCTAGTAAGAAAAAAAAGAAAAATAAGCAAGAGATTATAAAAGAAAATAGAAATGTTAGAATTAGAATGGCTTTATTAGGAGCTATTATTACAATTGGTTTTGCTTGTGTAATTGGAAAAATGACATATATAGTTGCTGTAAAAGGTGAAGAATATAAACAAGCAGCATATAGCCAACAAACTACAAGTGAGATTATAAGTCCTAATAGAGGAACTATTTATGATAAAAATCGGAGAAGTATTAGCGGTAAGCGTTAGTGTTGATACGGTTTCTGTAAATCCTGGACAAATAAAATATTCTAATAATACAGAAGTTGATAATGAAACTTTAGCTACAAAGTTTTCAGAAATTTTTGAAGATGTCACATATGAAGATGCACTTTCTAAATTAGAAAGTGATTCATCAGTAGTTGTTATAGCAAGAAAAGTTGAATCAGATAAAATATCAGAACTTCAAACTTGGATGAAAGAAGAAGGAATATCATCAGGAATTAATATAGATGAAGATTATAAAAGATATTATCCTAATGATACTTTGGCATCAACATTAATTGGATTTTGTGGAACTGATAATACAGGTTTATATGGATTAGAAGAAAGATGGAATTCTGTTTTAACAGGAACATCAGGACAATTAACAGTAACGTCAGATGTTAATGGTGAAGCTATATCAGATGAATTAGAAGAATATGTTGCGTCAGAAAATGGAAGTAACATATACTTAACTATAGATTCTACGGTTCAAGGAATTGCTGAAAAATATTTACAAGAAGCAGTTGAAGAAAATAACGCAGAATATGGTGGAGTTATTATAATGAACCCTCAAAATGGAGAAATATTAGCAATGGCAAATTATCCTGATTATGATTTGAATAATCCTCAAGATATTACTACAACAGGATTATCAGATGTTTGGGATACATTAGATACAGAATCAAAAAATGATGCTTTTTATGAATTATGGGCAAATAAAAATGTTTCATATCTATATGAACCAGGTTCAACATTTAAACTTTTAATTTCTGCAATTGGACTAGAAGAAGGTGTTGTTGAAACTGATACTGAAGGAGATTTTACTTGTACAGGATATTATACAGTTGTAGAAGGTGAACCTCCAATAGCTTGTTGGAGATATTATGATCCTCATGGAGATCTTTCATTAAGAGGAGCTTTAGAAGGATCATGTAACCCAGCATTTATGCAATTAGGACAAAGAATTGGTACATCAACACTTTATAAATATTTTAAAGCATTTGGTTTATTTGACCGAATTGGTTCAGATATAGCATATACACCATCATCAATTTTTACAGAAGAGTCAAAAGTAGGTCCAATTGAACTTGCAACTATGTCTTTTGGTCAAAGATTTTCAATTACACCGCTTCAATTAGTTACAGCAGTATCTTCTGTTGTAAATGGTGGAACTTTGGTTGAACCCAAAATAGTAAAACAAATTGAAAATACAGATACAGGATCAGTTACAACAGTTGATACAACAGAAGTAAGACATGTAATTTCAGAGGAAACTTCTAGCCAAATAAGAGATATGATGAAATCAGTAGTAACTGATGGAACTGGCGGACATGCAGCTGTTAGTGGATATGAAATAGGAGGAAAAAGTGGAACTTCAGAACCACCTGTTGGAAAAGAAGAAGAAGGATATGTTGCTTCATTTATAGGTATTTCTCCAACAGAAAATACAGAAGTGGTTTGCTTTTTAGCTTTATATGGATTAACAGAGGAACAAGAGCATCAAGGAGGAACAGTTTGTGGACCGGTTGTTGGTGAAATATTATCAGAAGTTTTACCTTATTTAGGAGTTACATCAACAAATCCTTCAGATACAGATAATACAGAAGCTACTGTAACAGAATCAACAGGTTCATATGTATCAAGCGTTACAGGTCAAACTGTAGCATCTGCTAGATCAAAATTAGAAGCAAATGGATTTGATGTAATAGTTCCATCTGGAATAGATGAGAGTACAACTATAGTTACAGATCAAATGCCAAAAGCAGGTAGTTACCTAGAAAATGGTTCAACTGTTTATTTATATACAAGTGAAAATGATGTCAGAACATCTGTTACAGTTCCTGATGTAAAAGGTATGTCGATATCAAGCGCTACTTCAACATTGCAAAATAGTAATTTAAATGTAATAGTTGAAGGAACAACTGGAGTTGTTGTGTCTCAAAGTATTATATCAGGAAAAGAAGTAGAAGAAGGAACCATAGTTACAATTGTAGTAAAAGAAGAACTTACAGATACACAATAATGATAATAATAATTACAGAAGATTAAATTAAATTAGGAGGAATAAAACAGTGAATAACTGCTTAATCCAGTATTTTGAATGGTATTTGCCACCTGATTCAAATCTTTGGAATAAAGTAAGTGAGGATGCTAGTCACTTATCAAACTTAGGAATTAATTATATATGGCTTCCACCTGCATATAAAGGAGCTGCAGGAAAAAATGATGTTGGTTATGGTGTATATGATTTATATGACTTAGGAGAGTTTGATCAAAAAGGTTCTATACCAACAAAATATGGAACAAAAGATGAATATTTAAATGCAATAAGAATATTAAAAGAAAATAATATAAAAGTTCTAGCAGATATTGTTTTAAATCATAAACTTGGTGCAGATGAATGTGAAGAAGTTTTAGCTATTCAGGATGATGTAAATAATAGAAACGTTAGTATTACATCTGCTGTACCAATTAAAGCTTGGACTAAATATACATTCCCAGGAAGAGGAGATAAATATTCAAACTTTAAATGGGATTGGACTCATTTTCATGGCGTTGATTGGGATGAGCAAACTAAAAGAGCATCAGTATTTAAATTTTATGGCAAGAAGTGGGATAAAGAAGTTGACCAAGAAAAAGGAAATTTTGATTATCTAATGGGTGCTGATATTGATATGAATAATAATGATGTATCAAATGAGCTTATTAATTGGGGAAAATGGTATTTTGAATTTACAGGTGTTGATGGATATAGGTTAGATGCAGTAAAACATATAAGAGCTGATTTTTTTCCAGAATGGTTAGATGAGATACAAAAAATTAGTGATAAGGAAATTTTTGCGGTAGGAGAATATTGGACCATTAATAGTGATATATTAAAAAATTATCTTGAAAAAACAGAATATAAAATGAGTTTATTTGATGTTCCGCTTCATTATAACTTTTTTAAAGCTTCAATTAGTAATGGCGAATTTAATATGAGCGAAATTTTTGAAGGAACTTTAGTAAAAGAAAATTCTGATAAAGCAGTTACTTTTGTCGATAATCATGATACTGAACCAGGTCAGGCTTTGGAATCATGGGTTTTAGACTGGTTTAAGCCTTTAGCATATTCATTAATTTTATTAAGGCAAGAAGGATTACCATGTGTATTTTATGGTGATTATTATGGAATTCCTGCAAAGGAAGTTGTAGCTAAAAATGAAGTTTTAGATAAATTATTAAAATTAAGAAAATATTTTGCATATGGAGAACAAATAGATTATTTCTATGATCAAAGTGTTATAGGATTTGTACGACAAGGTGATTTTGAACATTCAGACTCTGGTTTGGCAGTTGTTATGAGTGACAAAGATGGTGGAATGATAACTATGAATATTGGAAAAAAATTTGCAAATACAATGTTTTTTGATTATTTAGGAAATACGGAAGAAAAAGTATATATTGATGGAGAAGGAAATGGAAACTTCTTTTGTAATGGAGGAAGCGTTTCTGTTTGGGTAAAAGATAGTAGGTATGTTAATTAAAAATTAAAATTATGAAGGGATTTAATCTATGTCAAAAAGAACAAAATTAAAAGATAGAATTCTTCCTGTTTATACAAAAGGTGAAGAGATTTTTAATATGACTTCACATATCATAGGGGTATTATTAGGAATTGTGGCAATTGTTTTATGTAGTGTTTTTGCAGCAATTCATCATAATGCATATGGTGTTCTAAGTGGAGTTATTTATGGAGTTTCACTTGTTTTACTATATACAATGTCAAGTGTTTATCACGGACTTAGTAAAAATCTATTTGCAAAAAGAGTTTTTCAAGTTTTAGATCATTGTACGATTTTTATTATGATTGCAGGATGCTATACTCCATTTGCTTTATGTACATTAAGAGAATATAATACAGCTTTAGGATGGACAATATTTGGAATTGTATGGCTTATGGCAATTATTGGAATTGTATTAAATGGAATTGACTTAAAAAAATACAAAACTTTTTCTATGATTTGTTATTTAATAATGGGATGGTGCATAGTCTTTAAAGTAAATGTACTTCCTACATTATTAGGAACAACGGGATTTATATTATTAGTACTTGGTGGAATAATTTATACAATTGGAGCTATTCTTTATGGCTTAGGAAAAAAACATAAATGGATGCATTCAATTTTTCATTTATGTATATTGCTAGCTAGCATTTTACATTTTTTCTGTGTTTTATTATATGTAGTCTAAAAAAATAAGGACGATTTGTAAATCGTCCTTATTTTTAATCTCTTCTAACATTTCCAAAAATTGAAAGGAGTCTTATAAATATGTTAATAAAATCTAGGTAAAGTTCCATAGCACCATAAACATATAATTTTTCTTCATTCATAACTCCTTCATTATGCAAATGAGTTAATTTATTCATATCATACATTGTAAATCCCATGAATACAAATAAAATAATCCAATCTAATGCAATATCTACTAAACCATTTCCAATAAATAAGTTAATTACAGAAACTACACATCCAACTAATAATGTTACAGAAAGTATAGTTCCAAAACTTGATAAATCTGCTTTAGTATTTTTTCCAATTAAAGCCATAATACCAAAAATAGCAGCTGAACCAATAAATGCATATACAATTGAACTAAGTTCAAAATATGCGAACAATGTTGAAAAAGTTATACCATTAACTATAGAATATGCAAAAAACAAAGCTGTTACTACTCCAGCTGAAAATTTTCTAAAGCCAGCAGAAAAAGCTATAACTAATATAAATTCAACAATAAAAAACATTACAAATGCACCACTTTCAATTATTGGAGCAAGTAAGCCAGAATAATAGGTATAACCTGCAGCAAAAGCAGTGGCTAATAATCCTAAAAACATTCTAAAAAATGTTTTTGTAAGATAATCAGATGTGTCAGATATAATAATGGGATCATTTTCGCTTTCATATCCTAACATAAAATTCACCTCACTTTTTATAAAAATTAAATCACAATAATAGTATACTATAAAGCTTAAAAATATACAAATTTTATAAAAATATTTATATGTTTTTGCATATATTTTAAAAACAGTTTTTTTATATTGTAAATATTATGATTTATGATATAATCAAAGTGCTTGAAATTATATGCAAAAAGGAGGAAGGCTTATGAAAAAATATGATATTATTGTTGTTGGAATGGGACCAAGTAGTGTGTTTTTTGCTTATGAATATTTAAAATTAAATAAAACAAAAAATATTTTACTTATTGATCAAGGAAAACAAGTAGAAAAAAGAAATTGCCCTATAGAACAAATTGGAAAATGCATAAAATGTAAGCCGTTTTGCAATATAACTAGCGGATTTTCAGGGGCTGGAGCTTTTTCAGATGGAAAACTTTCTTTATATAATGAAGAAGATGATGATATTTATGTGGGAGGAAATTTGCATAAATATGTTGGAGTTGAAAAAGCCAAAAGATTAATTGATTATACTGACAAAATTTATTTGGATTTTGGAGCTGATAAAAAATTAGAAGGTGTAGAATATAAAGATGAAGTTAGTAAGATGAAAGCAAAAGCAAAAAAGCAAGGAATAGATTTGATTAGTATTCCAATAAGACATTTAGGAACGGAAAAAGCTCATGAGCTTTATAAAAAAATAGAAGATTACTTAAATAAAAATGGAATAGAAATGAAATTTGAGACTATTGTTCAAGATTTAATAGTTGAAAATAATAAAATAAAAGGTGTAAAAATTAAACCAGCTAGGTTTGCTGAAGACGATGAATTTAGTGATTTTGAAGAGATATATGCTAATAAAGTTGTTATAGCAGTTCGGAAGAAAAGGTGCAAATTGGCTTGTTGATATGTGTGAAAAACATAATATAGAAACAAGACCAGGAGTTGTAGATATTGGAATTAGATATGAGCTTCCAGATAAAATAATGGAAAAAGTTAATAAATATATGTATGAAGGAAAATTTATTGGAAGACCACATCCTTTTAAAGATAAAGTAAGAACATTTTGCCAAAATCCTAGTGGATTTGTATCATCAGAAGTATATGATGGGGATATGGCTTTAGTAAATGGACATTCATACAAAGATAAAAAAAGTAAAAATACAAATTTAGCGATTTTAGTTTCACATCATTTTACATATCCATTTGATAAACCTATTGATTATGGAAGAAATGTTGCTAAAAACTTAAATGAACTGGGAGCAGGAAATATTGTAGTTCAAAGATTAGGAGATATTTTTAGAGGAAAAAGAACATGGGATTATGAATTAGAAGAGAATTCAGTTAGACCTACTTTAAAATCAGCAGTAGCAGGTGATATTACTTTTGCAATTGGATATAGAACAATGACAGATATAATTAAATTTATTTGTGATATGGATAAAATTGTTGAAGGATTTGCAAACCCAGATAATTTGCTGTATGGTCCTGAAATTAAATTTTATAGTAATGAAGTTGTTTTAGATAATGATTTTGAAACAAGTGTGAATGGTCTTTATGCTATTGGCGATGGTTGTGGTATGACAAGAGGTCTTATGATGGCATCTTGTTCAGGAGTTGAACTTGCAAGAAAATTGGAAAATAAATAATATATATAAAAGAAATTGGGGGATTTAAATATGAAAGTTAAATGCGAATATTGTGGTTCATATATTAGTGATACTGAGGAAAAATGTCCAAATTGTGGGGCAGTAAACGAACATTTACAACGAAAAGCGATAGGCACACCTACAACGATTGCTGAATTAAAACAATGGTATAAAGAACATAATTTACCAATACAGGATATAACTAGGTTTTTTATTGGGGTAGATTATAAGGAACCAAAAGCATTTGGTATTTATCAGGATAAATCAACAGGAAATTTTATAGTTTATAAAAATAAATCTGATGGAACACGTAGTATAAGATATGAGGGAAAAGATGAAGCTTATGCTGTAAATGAAATATATTTAAAACTTAAAGAAGAGATAATAAAACAAAAAAGAAATAATTTAAATAAAACAGTAGTAAGATCTTATGTAGAAAATGTAAATTACAATAGTAAAAGACCATATAAGCATAATATGAGTGGATGTCTAATTGCTTTTATATTTTTCTTTTTTATTTTAATCTTTGCAACAATGTTTGTTTCAAAATTTACACCTAATAGAGGATATTATTACTATGGCAATAGCTATTATTATTATCAAAGTGGAACATGGTATGAATATGATGATTATGATGGATGGTATAAGTCGTCTGCACCAGATGGTTTAAAAGATAATTATTCAGATTATTATGAATCTAATTCATATTATTCAAGTTATGGAGTTGATGATTTTAGTGATACATCTTATTATGAAGCTCCAAGCTCTTCATCTTCTTCATCATATGATAGTGATTGGGATTCAAGCTCATCTTGGGATTCGGGTTCATCATGGGATTCTGGATCAACAGATTGGGATAGTGATTGGTAAAAAAATTATAAAAACTCTTGAAAAAAAGCAAAATACGTGATATTATATTTTATATTTAAAATAAAGACTGTGAAGAGGACACGATAAATATTGTAAGTTTTAAGAGAGCTAGAGGGTGCTGAGATTCTAGTAAATGGATATATTTATTATCACCTTGGAGTTGCTTATGTGAAATAATAGTAATGTAAGTCGTTAAAATCTTGCGTTAAAGATAAATTAAGTGGAGATTAATTCTCAAATTAGGTGGTACCGCGGAATTTAAAGCTATTTCGTCCTAAGTATATAGGATAAAATAGCTTTTTTTGTGTTAATTTTAAAAATAAACTTCGTCTTGCGTTGTTGGACTGCATTAAAAATCAAATCAACGTGCAAAAGCACGCCTCATTGATTTTTAACTTGTCCGCCTAGCAATACTTGTTTCTTTTTAAAATTAAAGAATAAATGAATAAACTTCGTCTTGCGTTGTTGGACTGCATTAAAAATCAAATCAACGTGCAAAAGCACGCCTCATTGATTTTTAA